>QNEL01000426.1 GCA_003645185.1 Candidatus Parabeggiatoa sp. nov. 3 | reverse complement strand
TCCGTTACAAATAAGATAAAACCGCCTTCCTTGGTATGAGAAATGCCGATATTGATGGCTTCCACTGAGGCTTCTTCACAAGTGCCACCACCTGATGCTTTTAGCGCATTAATGGCTGTCAGTAAAACTTCCAAGTTGCGCGTAAAAGCTCTCACTTTCACGTCATCCTTAAAGGTTATCAAGGCAATCAGTGGCGATTTGCTGCTGTCAATCGCGTTGATAAACTCAATCAAGGCCTTCTTAACACCGTTGATTTCAGCTTGCATACTGCCGCTATCGTCTACGATGAACACCATATCTACGATACTATCACCAATGTCAACTTCGGTACGTTCGCGAATCTTGTGAAGAGGATACTCGTTAGCACTCACTCGGGCTTCGTGCGTTAGTAACAACAAGCCTGGATCTTCGAGAACGACTCTGATATCCACTGTCACATGGCTAATGCTATTTGGCGAATTGACATCTAAATCAGTGATTTCGCAGCTTATCATCGGGAAATTGTGAGTATCACAATTACCGTACTCGGTATTCACAGACTTCAACTCAACACCATCAGGCAAGTAACTATTCAAGATGATATCCGTTGCTGGACGAGATGCATACTGGTTTAATTCAACATCTAGTGTGTAGAACAACATACTACCTGGCATGACAGGATCAGGCTCATCGCTGATAGACACAGACAGATATGGTTTGACTTCTGTCCATGTTGTTTTTGCATCAGCTGGATATTCATTTGCTGTCACACTTGCTATGTTCACTAGTGTGTTGGTTTGCGTGTTGCTCACGACGAGTCTTATTGTCGCGCTGGCATTAGGTGCTAAATCAGGCAAAGCGCAGCTTACCGTGTCTACATCACAATCACCACCCTCAAGCGCATAAATAGAAACTACGCTGGTATTTTCTGGCAAAGCATCTGTGAAAACGACATCTGTCGCAGTTTCGCTGCCTTTGTTGGTAATAGTGGCTGTATAGATCACGTTTTCACCTTGTTTGATCGCACCGTGTGGTTCTTTGACAACGTTCACTGTGAGCAAAGGAGTACCTTTGAGTTTAACGTCCACCATGCAGGCTTGACGACCCACAAAAGCGTCTTTTGATGTAAAAGTATAGCCATCTTTGCTGGCTGTGAACATGTTGTCCTTTTCAGGCAAACCAGAAATTTCCCAGAAGCCAGTTTCATTAGTCACAGTCGTTATGTCATCCACTTGTACTGTCACATTGGGAATTGGATTACCGAAATCATCAAGGATTTTGCCATGGGCTGTGCATACAAACGAACAACCCGCTTCTTTAAAAATTTCCTCCAACGCTTCTGTGAGTTCCACTGCATCGTTAGCCGAGTAAAGCTTACCATCCGTTACATCGACTGCGTATTGCAGAACTGAAGTAGCCGCTGAAGGGCCAACTCCCACAGAATAGATGACAGCATCAGGAATAATCCTATGCAATTTATCTATACTGGTCCGTGCATGACTTACACTTGTCCCACCGTCTGAGAACAGGACAAGCAATGGTAGATTTTCTGAATTTTGGCGGCTGCTTAACATATTTGTCGCCACATCTACCCCTTTATGCAGGGCCGTGCCACCACCTGCCTTAGTTCCTGAAACGATACTGCTAATACGGTCAATATCACTGGTGAGTTCAGACAACATGCGGCCAGAGCTATTAAATGTCACTAATCCCACACGACCATTATTGTCTCCTTGTTGTGCAATACTCACATTCAGGTTCAACAGGGCTTGTCTAGCAGCACTGATTCTGCTTTGACCACCAAAACTGGCACGCATACTACCCGATACATCAAGGACATAGACAATATCAAGAGAACCACCATCCTCACTACATCTGGACGCAACGCCATCGCCATCAGCATCTTCGCCTTTCTCTTCGACATCATCATCACCATTGTCAGTGACATCCGCAGTACCTACTCCTCCTATGCCAATCAACATACCATCTGCTGTGGTATCATCACCTACTACACCATCGCTTAACGTGAAGGTAGTTGTTGCTACTGTTTTTGTACCGATGACGGCATTATCATACTTGACATTTGGTAATGTGTACCATTCTATAACTGTCTCATCCCCTGGGGTAGTGGGGCCAAATTGACGATATTCCACACCTTGGGAAAATTTTTCCAAGCCATGATAATACGCGATGATTTGAGCGGTTTGACAATTGCTTATATTGAATTCAAGCAATCCATGAATAAAACCGTACTTCTCATCTTCTTGTCCAAGTTCCAATTCACTTCCCATGCGAATGTTTTCTATGATACAAGCACCGTTTGGTGAACGCACACCTTGTCTTACATTCCCACTTTTGATAGCACTCACAGTCACAGGTTCACCCTTGGCGGAAAGCGTGGTCATCACATTAGGTTGCAAGTGATCAGGAATACCATCACCATTACCATCACCACCGTTAGGGGCATCGTATAACCGTCTAATGAGTTTTTCGACAAAGGCAACACCTTCCATTCGCGGCGTTTGTTTAGTGGGTTTAAAATACCGCTGGCCATCTGTTGGGTAACCACTGGTCAGACTGGCAGTAAACCCTTTCTGAGCAAAGCTGTACATCCAACTTGCGTCACCACTGTCAGATACATCGACAAAAGCCTGAGTTGCTTGAGGGGAAATTTCATGTCCCGTCAGTTTCTCATAAGTACGTACCATGAAAGTAAGTGCTTCAATCCTTGAAATCGGATCAGTTGGTCTGAAAGTGGAATTGCTGGTATCAATGATGCCAAGTGCTTCCGCTTTCAAAATCTCTTCTTTAACGGATGAGTCACTCACATCGCTAAAATGGCTATTCGCAACCGGCGACAAAGTTTTACCAGCCCTTTTTTCTAAAGCACGAACCAGTATGGCGATAAACGTGCTTCGTTTTTCGATGTAATAAGGACCGATATCGGCACGGATGATGCTATCAGCTTGATAATCAAGCATTGTTTTTGTTGGTGTGGCTAAGTAAATATACCCAACAAGACTATAGCCATCTCTATTTTGTATCGTCTCGTTTGTAAACGTCCTTGGCTCGTTGACTTTACCTGCTGGAGACCAATTAGCTTCAGTGATAGTGATATTCTCACCATCGACTTTTTCAACAAAAGCAACATGCCCATGAGGTGGTTTTGACCACATAACAAGGGAATTGCTTCTGGGTTCAGAACCTCTCGGAAGATCATTTACCAAGTCATACCATTTTCCTCCATGCCGACCATAATTTTGGGAGAAAGTCAGGACTTGACCTGTTTTTTCATGGGCTCTACCAAAGGCGTAGCGTGTGCATTCGTACCAATCCGTCTCCCACTGATCAAAGGGATTGAATGGCCGCTTGTAACTATTGATTCCCAAATTAACAGGGACATTAGAACTCTGCTGTGTAATAGTCCCGCCCGCACGAGGAACCTTAATCTCCGCCCACATTGTAGCACTACCGCCGATTGTGATTGTTGTACCACTGGGATTCACTAACTTCCAGTTTTCACGGTAAAGTTGGGTACTACCTTGTGTGTTGGGGGCTTTCATAGGCACAGTAAAGGTATAAGTACCACCTACTGCTACTGTACCAGAAACACTCACGTCATTTGCTCCCGTATTGAGTTGAGTACCATCGACGCGAACTAATTTGTAATTGGAATCCCACTCGCTATTTCCCTTATTTCGGAGAATCCATTGCTTGGAAATGGAAGTGCCACCCACGACAACGCTACCATCTGGGTAATTTTCACTCACCAACAAAGCAGCATCAATTGCGACACTATCTTGACTCGAACTACTTTTTGCGGTTGCAACTAACACACAAGAATCAGGATGCTTCTGATTCACCAGATCAGCATACAGATTGTAAATCGACAAAAAGCTTTGGAACGACTGATCTTGTCCTTTAGGATCATACGTGTACTTGTCGTATGCCTCACGCAATGTTAATCCGTTGTCTCTATGCAAATCAAATTGATAAGTCATTCCTACCAATTGTGCAAAGAAACCGCTATAAGCGGGATCACCACTGGGATTGGAATTTGAAATACCATAACCCGTGGCTCGATTCAGCTTATGCTGGAACTCTTCAGGCGAAGAAAATGTTCTTCCAATAAGGTTTTGCTCTTGCTGAATTTTGGCCATAAGCAAAACCGGATTGAGGTCATTTTCTTTTGCCGAATAGTAAATGAGTTTAGCTGGACTTAAGTTGCCAGCCTTGCCATCTTGCAGTTCCGGTGTGACGAGTGGTGATGACGTTGGATTGTAATTATTTGCATCTAAATCGAATCCTTCGTCTTTCAGGGTAGTTTTCTTCAAGTCGCCCTTGAAGCCGTTAAGAAACGTTTGTACATCCGCGATTGATATCGCCTTGCAATCGTCATACACATTGACCCCATCGGCTGATACTACACTGCCCATTGAAAAGATAGCGATTAACCCCACCATAAAAAAAGGGGTAAGTGAGTTTCGCCATCGTGTTTGGGGTGGCCCCAAACTTGCTTGCCTTTTGATAGGCGTGCATTTTTTGATATGTCGAGACATGGTTATGTATCTCCATTTTGTGGAATGTAAATAGTGAATTTGCCGATTCTTTGCGGGAGCCAGCAAATCCACCCCTTTTTGCTATTACCAAAGTGGCATGACTTTGTAATAGCACGCCTCTCAACTTTCGTTAGCCAACGCTGGTTAATGAAAGCCGCCGATATACTCACTGGGAGTGGGGTATCGGCTATTTCACTTCCACTTCACCTTACTTGGAATGAGAGAATGCTTCCAAGTTTTCATTGACTAACCCCTTCATTGCCTGCCAGTGGCTCTGGTGCTGAATCAGTTATCAGTTATCAGTTATCAGTTATCACTTCGGTTAAACCGTGATTCATCCTTCAATATACTCATTATCAATTAATTTTAGGCCACTCCCAAATTAAGTCCTGTGCCAAATCAATGGTATTCCGTACCCTGAATCGTGGCTGCAAGGCTGTTCGAGCGAAGGCATTGAAAAAATAGCGATTAGCCCCACCATAAACGACGGGGTAAGTAAGTGTCGCCATCGTGTTTGGGGTGGGCCCGAACTTGCTTGCCTTTTGATCAGGCGTGCGTTTTTTGATATGTCGAAACTGGGTTATGTTCTCCTCTTATGGTGAATTAGTGAAATTTGCCGATTTTTGCAGGAGCCAGGCAAAGTCGCATGACTCTGTTAATAGCACGCTTCTCAACTTTCATTAGCCCGTTAGTTAATGAAAGCTGCCGATATACTCACTGGGTGTGGGGTATCGGCTATTTCACTTCAATTTATCCCCGTCACCCGTTGCACTCACCTCAGTTATCAGTTATCAGATAGAACGCTGATCAATTAACCATTCCTTAATTCAAATCCGTTTATCCCCGTCATCCGTTGTACTCTCCTCAGTTATCAGTTATCGGTTATCAGATAGAACGCTGATCAATTAACCATTCCTTAATTCAAATCCGTTTATCCCCGTCATCCGTTGTACTCTCCTCTGTTATCAGTTATCAGATAGAACGCTGATTGTCATGATTATTATGATTAACGCTGATTTTTTTAAATTATTAATTCTTAATTACAATCCGTTTATCCCCGTCATTAGCTTCGCGCAACGCAGTTTCGTTGTACTCAATATTGATAAATCTTGAACGCTCGCTCCAATCGCACTACTGACGCAAAATAAATTTTGCACTCCAATAGCCGCAAAATAAATTTTGCACTCCAATCGCACTACTGACGCAAAATAAATTTTGCACTCCAATCGCACCTAAGCAAAATAAATTTTGAACGAAAATCTACATTTTTATTGAACAACTATTCAAATGCAATTAGGTAGTTGGTTATCAACGATAAATTTCATGCGACTTTTAACACAAGATGATCAGTTTGTTGCGCGGCATAGACTGGCATTAATATCGTCTCGTTCTAAAAATGGGTAATCTTCCAAAATTTCTTTATAAGAGGCACCGGAACCTAGTAATTCAAGAATATCGCACACTCGTATCCGTTTCCCTCTGATACAAGGGCGGCCTCCACATTTGCTTTCTTCTAAGGTTATTCTTTCTAATAAATTTTTCATATTTATAATTTAAATCAGAATGCTAAATCTGCTTTTTGTTGTTCAAAGTTCACAAAGTACTACGGTGTTGTCGTTTCGTTATCAAGTCAAACATAAGCACTGTGCCCCTCTGAGGAAGCTATATTAGCGTTTTTAACGCTACAAAACACCCCTCCAAAATTTTGAAAGTGCTCATAATACACCTTTGAAGATGAAAGTCAATCCTGATTTATAAAAACATCAATTTGTATTCATTATTCTTAATAATAACAATGTGTTATCAAATCCATTTCTTACAGACGAGTGGGGCCAGCAGCGAGGTTATACGCAATTCTAACCTACTGATTTTTAAGTCAATATTCACATAAAGCGGTTAAATGCGGTTGATGGGATTTTTGATTATAATACCTACCTTTATTTAGTTTGTTTTTCAACACAGAGTACACGGAGTGTCACAGAGGAACACAGAGGTTTGAGTTACTCTTTGAAATATGGGGTAAACAAATACCAATCCATATCCGTATAAATACGGGTACTCACTATTATTAATAGCTATTTTCTATTCTCTAATTCGCAATGTTCACAAATTAATTTGCAGGGTTCAGGCACCAATCCACAAAATAAAGCGATATGAACCAGTTCAACCAGATGTTTTGCGCCCATTTTTTTCATGACGCAAATACGATGATCTTCAACTGTTCGCTTACCTATCCCTAGTTTTTGGGCGATTGTTTTATTGGATTTGCCCTGTAGTATTTCAGTCATCACATCCTGTTGTCGTGCAGTGAGTGTCTCTAAACATGCTAGCAGTCTCTGCTTATGGGCCGCTTGACAATGAGTACGTGTGTCAAATTGAATGGCTTTTTGGATACGCCTTTTCAACTGTTCGTTATTGAACGGTTTTTCAACAAAATCAAATACTTTCGCTTTCATAGCCTTAACTGCGATAGAGACATCGGCATTTGAGGCTAAGATAATGACGGGTAG
>QNEL01000425.1 GCA_003645185.1 Candidatus Parabeggiatoa sp. nov. 3 | reverse complement strand
ATTAAGTTAAGGAAATTTTGTGCCCGATTATTTTCATAACTGATTGAAATATTTATATATTTTTATTTTAAAACGGCTAAAAATCTCTTAACTTAATGGCATTGAGGTGAAACCTGGGGTTCCGAAGCGTATATCAAAAAAATGTTTGTATTTAACCCAATCGGGAAACGCTATAAGTACTGAACCATAAATTTTCAGGTATTTTAATAGAAGCAAGCAGGGGGCAACCACAAGGATTGCCCCTACATGGCAGCACGCACGTAGGGGCAATCCCTTGTGCTTGCCCAGAAGCCGTAAAATACCTGTTTATTTGTGCTTCAGTACTTATCAACAGTTATAAGTAGGTACGCATAAGTTTTTTAACATTTTTTATCGGCGGCATCAGTGTTCTATTCTTTATTTCAAAAAATGTTAATTTATTTTTGTTTATCGACTTAATCAGAAAAATATTCTATCGTTTAATACAATTATTAATCATCCGAAATTATCAGGACATTAAAAGTGAAATATTGTTTTGTTTTTGTCTGCCAACAAGGCGAGCTAGAAATAAAATCTATGCTTCTGGCAGCCTCATTAAAACGTTATTTACGTTGTGACTATGAATTAGTTGCAGCTATTCCACAACCGGCTAGTCGTTGGGGTACCCTTTCAGAGCATACCCAAACCTTAATGCAAACTTTAGGAATACGCTCGGTACCGATAACAAATGATATTGATGAAAATTATCCCATCGGAAATAAAGTGGCTTGCTTAGGCGTAGAAACATCGGCAGAAAAAATCGTTTTTTTAGACAGCGATATCTTATGTTTACGTGAATTTTCCCCTCAATTTTCTGCCCCATTTAGTGCCAAACCGGCCGACTTAAATTTGTTCTTGGCTGATCGGAGTATATGGCAACAAGTCTATGATTTATTTGAATTACCTTTGCCGCTATGGCGGGTAGTTGCCAGCACCTCTGGTGAATTGATGCTGCCCTATTTTAATGCAGGTGTGATTGCGGTACAAAATCATATAGGTTTTAAGCCAGTGTGGGAAGAATGTTGTCAAGTGATTGATGCGGCGGATTCAATAAAAAATAAGCGTCCTTGGTTAGATCAAGTTGCTTTGCCAGTGGCGGTTGCGCGTTTAAAATTGGACTATCAGTGTTTAGATGAACGTTTTAATTATCCGGTTCATCACAAACCTTTGTTGAAATCTCCACTAACCCCAATTCATCAAAGGAAGAGACAGGCTTATTTTTCAAAGTTGAAATATTCCCAACTTCTGCAAAGAAAACCTGTGGTAGAAAAAGAGGAATTACCCTTTTTAAGTCATTATCATTGGCCATCTGTGATACGGCGTGAGCCGGTACTAAACCAATTGCTAACGGAATTGGCTGAGACTTATTCGTTGTTAAAAAAACTCATTTTAAATTCAACTGAATGGGCACCGTTATTAATGCCTTATACTTTATCACAACCACGTCGCCGTTTATTTTTACGGTCAACTTTAACCAAACCACAGCCCTTTTTACAAGCGAATCAACCAGAAGCCATTATTACCGGCATACCCCGTAGCGGCACAAGTTATTTATGCCATTTATTGCATAGTGTGCAAGATTGTGTTGTCATTAACGAACCGTCATCGATATTTACACCTTTAGCTAATGAATTACCCCCTTGGCAAATCGCTATTTATTATCAAACATTACGGCGCGATATTTTAGATGGACAACCTGTCGAGAATAAAGTGCATAACGGTCAAATTATTGAAGATACCGCAGCAATTGATGTCAGGAGCCACTACCACCCTAAAATAAGTCGCCCAGATTTTTTGCTTGCGACCAAAAACACGTTAAGCTATATAGCACGGATACCTCAATTAAAAGAAGTCTTGCCTCATGCTGCCATGATTGCTTGTGTACGTCATCCATTGGACACCATTGCTTCATGGAAATCAAGCTTTCCCCATCTCAAACATGCTATAGTAACGCAATTTACCGTTGGACATGTTAATGATCCATTTTTACCACAATGGCAACGTCACCGTTTAGCAGAAATTGCGGCAACATCTGAAGACTTTTTAAAACGAGCATTGCTGTGGCGTTATTTAGTCGAGTGTTTGTTGACTTATGCACATAGCATGACATTTGTACACTATGAAGAGCTTGTGCGTCAACCGACTAAAGTATTAAAAACCATTTTACAGCAAATCCCTAATGCCCCCCCTTTCTATTGCACAGAAAAAATAACGCCTTCAGTGATTAGGCAAAAGCGCAAAATATTAGAGCTTGATGACATTCAAGCGATTGGTGATATTTGTAATCAACACGCGATAGCGTTAGGATATCACATCTGAATAAAAACCAAAGATTTGGAAATTGGAAATTGGAGTTCAAGATTTATCTTGATATAGATGTTCATAAAAATAATTTCCAGAAGGGCGAACACGCAGGTTCGCCCTTTTGAACTATTTCTTAAGCAGAAACAATTAAACAATAAGTTGATGCCATGTCAGTGATTTGCGTTTGCACGTTCGCGTTTTGCAAGTCTTTCTTGAGACATTAAAATTATGATTCAACTCAATAACGATACTATCATCCATTTAGATGCGCCCACAGTTACAACGTCAAAATTAAAAAACACACCCATTCAGGGATGGATTGTTTGTAACTCTGCTGTACAGAATATAGGGATATCAGCCCGTTCTCAACATAACCTCAAATGGGTTGAGCGTCCTGATGTGATTAACGCTTTTCCCTCTTATTCTGAAGTAAAAGGATTTGTTGGCATTGTGCCTACAAACGAACTTAACGGCAATTCAATAACGCTTTTCTGCCAAGTCGGAGAAAACGTGTTATCACATACCTTTTTTTTGGAAGAAAGTGAAGAACAAGCCAACATCGCTTTAACACTGGACTTTTTAAAAGCCATTAATAACCAGTTGTATGCTGATGACGTTGCCCAAAAAAGAAGTCTCCTTGAATCAACGCCTATTCACATCAACCTTGAAATGACCAATCGTTGTAATTTATCTTGTCCAACTTGTGCCAGAAATTATTGGGATAAAGACAAAAATCCTATCGGCGAGATGGATACAAAAATGATTGAATTGCTTTCCCCTTATTTAGAGCGAGCGGCTTACGTGGGATTATTAGGCTATGGGGAAGCCGTTCTGTCAACTCAATTTAAACAGATTGTTTCCCTGATTACTCAATTTAAACCAACAATCGGCATGTTTAATAACGGAACAACGCTGGGAAGCAGACATGTTGACTTTATTTTAGACAGTGGAATCAGTGGGCTGGTAATAAGCATTGATGGCGCCGATGAAAAAACGGTTCAACACACCAGAACAGCTTCTTTAAAAAATATTTTAAGAAATGTGAATTATTTGAGGAAAAGAAGTGTTGAACGTAACATGAAGGCACCGCAATTAAGTTTAAGTTTTACTGCCAGCCAGAGGAATATTAATCAATTGATTCAATTGATTGATTTAGCTAAGGAGAATGGTTTTGTAGAAATTCATATAGGGATTGCAAAAATATTTCATCCTTCTCTGGTAGCTGAATCTTTATTTATGCATCAAGAACAAGCTACTCAAAAATTTGTTGAAGCACAAGAATATGGGGAAAAACAAGGCATTAAAGTCAATATTCCTCCACTATTCGGTACCACAGTTTCATGTCATCAGCCATTTGAACTGTTTATGGTAAAGTGGAATGGTAATATTCGAATATGCTGTAGCACTGCTATAGAATCAGAGCCTCCCCTCTATATTAATACGGGCAATCTTTACAAAGATTCATTAGAAAAGCTATGGAATGGAGAGATGGCGCAAAGTGTTCGTTCTGGCTTACTTGGTTTAGGAGAAATGAATGAAATTTGTGCGAATTGTCCTTATACTAAGTGTACTTTAGAACGTTATACTCGATTGCTTCAGGTCTCTAATTGATGTCATAATGAAAGACGCACGGCCGTGCGTCTCTTTTCAATTTTTCTGACTCGTTTTAAAATGAGTAAATCGTGAGTGGTAAAACCCGTTATTTCAGTTTCAGGGAAAGCCTATTCACATTCAATACCGAAGGGGGTTGTTGATGGTTCAATGACTTCCATAGGTTTCACATTCAACCCCTTCCTTTTTTTTCAAAGGGGTGGAGGGATTTAATGATGTTGTACTTTTCTCTACTCTTCTTCTGGCTTTTTTTTATCCTCTATTTCAAACACTTTCACCCAACACAACTACTGAGTCGTTTTGCCAGTGTCGGGCTTGTTATCGGCATCACGCTGGGCTTTATACCGCTTGTTTCTGCTGAAACAGATTGCAATGCAGTCACTTGCGATGCAAAAGGGGAAAATTGTGAACGGGTTTCTTTAATGCCTGTTGAACAGTGTGAAACGCTGTTAGCCCTTTATGACAGTACAGATGGGCCTAATTGGAAAAACAAAAAGGATTGGCATACGAATAATGAACCACGCGATTTTGCCAACGTTGTCACGGATGATAAGGGTAATGTGATCGCATTGAATCTCTATAACAATAGATTGAGCGGCCCATTACCGGATTTAAGTGCTTTGACGAGTTTGGAAGAGCTCAATCTCTATCAAAATAAACTCACCAGTTTTCTGCCTGATTTGTCAAAATTAACGCACTTAAAGAAAGTGAATTTGAGAAATAATCGTTTGACTGGCCCGATTCCTGATTTAAGTGCCCTGATCAATTTGGAAAACATGTCACTTTATGCCAATCAACTCTGTGGGCCGATACCGGATTTAAGTGCATTAAAGCGTTTAAAACAGCTTGATCTGAGTCAAAATGAACTGACTGGCCCGATTCCGCCTTTAAGAAATGAGGATTTAATCATCAGTATCAGTGGTAATCAACTTTGTCGGGATAGCACGCAGAGTTACAGCGGTTTTGAATTTGATGTTGAACAATATCCTATTTGTTCCGAGGAAGCAGAGTATCCCGTTTGTACTGGCCCTGAAAAAGTGTTATCTCAGGTTCTCACGATTAGTCAAGACGGTACGGGGAGCGGCAGTGTGACGGCTGATGGGATTGATTGTGGTAGTGATTGTCGTGAGGAATATCCTGAAAACACCGAAGTCACTTTAACCGCAGCGTCGGCCGATGACTCTACTTTTGCAGGTTGGAGTGGCGCTTGTTCTGGCACGACAGAGACTTGTGTGGTTTCGATGACTGAAGCACAAACCCTTACAGCAATCTTTAATCTGAAAGGCAGTGACTATAGCTTAACGGTGAGCAAAGATGGCAGCGGCACAGGTAGCGTGACAGGTGCAGGGATTGATTGTGGTGAGGATTGCAGCGAGGCCTATCCTGAAAACACTGTCGTCATATTAACCGCGACTCCTGCCGATAAATCGACTTTTGTTGGTTGGAATGGTGCCTGTTCAGGCACGGCCTCTTGCCAAATCACCCTGAGTGACGCGCAAAATGTGACGGCCACTTTTGATCTGATATCGACACCTACCCAGTATACTTTAACAGTCAATCGAGCCGGTAGTGGTACAGGTACGGTGACGGGTGAAGGGATTGATTGTGGCAGTGATTGTAGTGAGCAGTATCCTGAAAATACAGAAGTCATATTAACCGCGACTCCGGTAGCAGAGTCTATTTTTTTGGGTTGGAGTGGTGCTTGCGAAGGCGCGGGTTCTTGCCAAATCACCCTGACAGAAGTGCAAAATGTCACGGCAACCTTTGATCTGATATCCACCATCACCCAATATACTTTAACCGTCAATCAAGCCGGTAGTGGTACAGGTACGGTGACGGGGGAAGGCATTGATTGTGGTGCTGATTGCAGCGAAGCGTATTTTGAAAACAGCGAAATCAGTTTAACGGCAACCCCAGCAGCAGATGCCCTGTTTGTCGGTTGGGGAGGCGCTTGCTCTGGTTCTGAAAGCTGTATTGTCCGTATGACAGAAGCGCAAAATGTGACGGCAACCTTTGATCAGATTCCCCCGGTGACGACATACCCCTTAACCCTCATTAAAGACGGCAGTGGAACGGGCATTGTGACAGGTGATGGTATAGACTGTGGCGGCCTTTGCAGCGGACAATATGTTGAAAATCAACAAGTTACCTTAACAGCAACCCCAGTAGCTGATGCTATTTTTGCAGGATGGACAGGGGCCTGTTCAGGCACGAAGACGATTTGCCAAGTGATCATGAATCAAGCGCAAATGGTGACAGCGACTTTCAACTTGATACCGCCTACCCCAAAAGCGACTTTAGAATTTGTTGGCCTGAAACCCGCTTACCATGTTGGTGAACTGATTAAGCTGGATTTGGTAGAACATCTACAAACAGCGCCTCGCGCGGAGCGAGTTGATTTATGGGTTGCCATTGAAGATGCTGATCACGTCTTTCATTATATGACTGAATTACCCCTGGAACCCTTTAGCTTAAAAGCGCAAGCTTATAGACGCGGTATCGCGGGTAGCGAATTAGTGGATATCGATGTTCTCTATCACCTGTTATATTTTGATGTGCCTCCCGGCATAAACGGCACTTATAATTTTTACGCGATCTATAATCAAGCCGAAGCAGATTTAAGTAATTTGATGTTTACTCAGCAATCAACGCTGGCTTTTGCCACAACGGTTTTTCATGGCAACATCAACCCACCGATTTTAACGACGTTACCCGCCAGTTTGACGATGTTAGTTGATGAACAATTAGAATTAGTGATTGATTCTGAGAAAACACTTGATGCGATTTTGTCAACGTGTACCATAAGCCCTGTTGGTATTGTAGACAGCTATTCTGCTATTTCTAGCGATGATAAGGGAATCAGTTGCTACCTCAAAGCCCTGAAAGCAGGTAATGCAATACTCACGACGACAGATAAAAACGGTAAAATCTCAGAAACGAGTATCATTGTTAGATAGGGCGTGGATTTCGTTATACTTGATGAGCCATTTTTGAGTTCTGAAAACCATAACTACAAGGATTGTAAGTACTGAAGCACAAATAAACAGGTATTTATACCGCAAAGGGCAACCACAAGGGATTGCCCCTACAACCGCGCCCGTAGGGGCAATCCCTTGTGGTTGCCCCCTTTCTCCTTTCTTTTT
>QNEL01000424.1 GCA_003645185.1 Candidatus Parabeggiatoa sp. nov. 3 | reverse complement strand
ATCCAAAATATCGCGCCTTAATTCTTGATAAAAAGTCGCGACTTGCCAAAAAGTTAATTGATTATTTAAAGGGGCAAATATCTCAGTCGGTTCATTAATCACAACGCAATCTGGCACGCTATGCAGTAAACGACATAAATAACTGGTACCGCTGCGCGGTATACCTGTGATAATCGCTTCTGAAAATGGCAGAGATTTTGAAAAGCCCTGTCGTTTGAACATTCGGAGAAATGAGAGGGTGTGTGGAGAAGAAGGAGCAATCTTGCAAACATTACAATTGGGGATAAAATTTGGAATCGCGTCGTGGCCTTTCGTTTGACACACGACGCTTTATTGGGAAAGCGGTCATATTTGGGAATGAGAAAACAATCTCATCGACATCGCAACACATCAATCTGCTTTCTCATTTTCGTACTCAACCTGAGTGGGCTGAGTTTTTCCCAAGTTGTTTTATCTAACAGTCCCGTTTGAAGCACACCTGCATCTCTTTGAAAAGCTTTCAAAGCCGCTTTAACATGGGTCATGTTGATAGATTCCAGTCTTTGGGTGAAATACCCTATTTCTGCTAATGAGACTGCTATCCAAATGAAATCAGGATCACAACTTCGGGGTGAACTTCTCCATTTGCTCTTAATAAGCGAATGAAGTTGGCGTTTTGTTTTGCTAGTCAGTTTTATCTGACTTAATTTTTTCCATATTTTGTCATCTAACTTTCCCGTTTGGGGCAATCGAGCGTCCCTTTGAAAAGCTTTTAATCCGCTTTTAACCTTTTCAGGGTTAGACGCTTCAAGGGGATTGAGATAACCGATTTCCGATAACCATGCGATTATCACAATTGGATAGGCTTCATATTTATCCCGTATGGCAGCTATAGAGGCCTCTCGCCGTCGAATAAACTGAATATTGGCGCGTTCAATGTCTGTCAGTTCACGGGTAACATGACGGGATTTTGGTTCATACCATGCCTGTTTTTTAAAGTAATCCTTTAGTTTGGGCGTATTGAAAATATAGCCATATCGTGCAAAAATTTCATTCCTCATCACTTTCAAGTCCCAAGCAGATCGGCCTCTTAAATCAGATGAGTTGAGATATCGGATAGAGGCTTCTCGATATTTTCCAGGTACAAGAGGGCCAGTCATCACCTTAAAAGCAGAGCTTTTTGAACGTCTCTTGCCGTTAAGGACTTTGACTGTCCAATCGTTAGCATTAGAACCCACATTGATTTTATACCAAAGTTCCTGAGCACTTATGAAAATAGGCACTCTATCAGAAAATTTGGTCACGCCAACCATTCTCAATTCGAGTTTTGAATGGGGGGTAAAGTGCTTGCCATAAATCTTAATCCATTGTCGCTGTCCTGAAGGAAGTGCTTTTAAACGATTAGGACGTATTTCTGTTATCACTGGTGTGTTAGCAGAAATTGAAGGTGTTGGTCGTGTCGATATCGTTGTAGGGGGGGATATTGAACCTTCTTTAATCTTTTTGTATCTTCGTGGAATATAGTGATTTTCCCGTGATATTGTTCTGTGAACCACACCTTTGTGTGGTGTTGAAGTTGTTGATTCATAAAACCATAATAAACCATCAGGAGTGCGTTTATGAAATACTCTAACGTGACCGTTCCACTTACCCCTTATTTTGACTCGTTTATTAACGATATCACCTGCTTTTAAATTTTTCCACCCAATTTTGGGATAGAGTTTTTTGTCATTATGGAAATGGGAGGTTCCTTTTTTCCCCTTAAGATTCCAAACACGACTAACAAATCCAGAACAATCTATTCCAGCAAAGTTTCCATAAACTGCCTTACCATTCACTTTTTTAGAGAAAGCTTTTCCAGCAACATGGCCTTTTTTTAGTTTTTCATCAAATTCTTCAATAGTATCAAAACCACCCCAATTGTAAGGTAAGCCGATCACCGTTTGACCCGTTTTGAAACGATTGAATGTTGGATTAGCATTACCCCGCAAAACGGTCCATTTATGGGTTGCATAACGTTCTGCATTGGCAATCACTTCATCCCTTGTAATGGCAAGGGTAGTCAAAGCCCAGAGCTGAATGAAAATACCAACAAACACTGCTAAAACAACATTCTGATATTGATTACCCATGATTTAAGTGCCTCCATTATTTACCATTTAACAATTTTTACGCCTTTAGAAGTCGTTATCACCTGATAAATTGTGCCAGTTGAATTGATGACGATCTTTTTATAAACGGTTGAATAGTAATCATTAGGAAGTTTCTTGACAGCAACACGTTTTCCCGTTTTATCGTACTTCCAGACTTCTAAATGCACGTAGTTGTCGTCAGTGATTCTTTCGACTTCAATGTAAAGAAAACCTTTGTCATCTTGCCGCAAAAATCCAACCTGTCCAAAAACGTCATCGGTTTTCATTGGAATCGTTTGGACAATGGCCCAATCCTCATCCATGATTTCAATAACCGCTTCATGGTTATTTTTCCAGAGGGTTCTAATCAAGCGATTATCCTTGAGAGGAAAACCAGGCATGACATTTTCCATTTGTTCTTCTGGGGAAAGAAACTTCTCAATCTTGCCCTTTTTTGCGAGCCCAATTTGATAGCATTGTTGAAATTGGCAAAGATACAGATTACCCCTGTCATCAAGTCGCATACCCTGCCCATAACCTTCAACTTGAGGAATGTCTGTTGACAGTTGATGCTGAGTCCTTTTTCCAGAAGAAGGATGCACAACCAGACTCTCATTGTCTAAAGTAAACCGTTCTTTATTGCGCCCAGTAATAATGTCTGAACCCCAGCCCGTAAAATCAATATGCCGTTGATATTCCCCCTTTTCGTTCAGCATTTTAATATTACCATTGATGCTATCAATCACATACATGTTGCCCTGTGTATCCAAAGAAAATGTATGAGGCCCAAAGGTTTCTATTTCCTCACCTTCTTGCAATCCAAATTGATTTGGCACGTTGCCCCATTTTATCTCGTTAGAATATTGAGGTTTAGAACTCACTCGTTTTAGTTCAAAAGATACCCATTCTTCTTTTGAGAAAGTACAGTTACGTGTTGTTAGATATTTATTTTTTCTTTTACCTTTAATAAAATCTATATTTTCAATAATTAACTCGAAATCCTCTACTAAAGCCCATTGATTAGGACAAGAAGCCTTAAGACTGACAGGATAATGTAGATGAATTTTTCCGGTTAATTTATTCCTTTCTATTTTTCCGTAAAAGGCTGCATCTCCTACCTTAAAACCATAATGTTGTATAATCTTAGGTTCAAGACTAATCCAAATAGCTTCAATGGCATCATTTGTTTGGGTAATTTGAGCGATCCCCAGTTCTTTATCATATCTTCCAACCACTTGGCTTCCGACAACATCAAAAGCTAACCATTCTCCATTCAAATCATATGTTGCACTGACTGGAAATGAAAATAGAATAAGAGTTAAGAATAAAATTATGAATAGCATATAAACCTTTGCTTAAATCGGTTATGGATATATAAAATTGATGTGTTATTCTTCTTGCTGTAAAAAATCCTGTGATAAATTTGGAATGTCGGGTTTCATTATCTAACAAAACATACTTTATCTATATTTATCAATTAGATATATTCTGGTTAGTTTTACTGAATCCGACACAAAATTTCTTATCACAGAAAAATTTACAGCAAGTTATTCTTTAAACCGAATAAAAATATTGGTAAATTCAAAATCATCGTAATCACTGCCTTCATGTGCAGATTTAACTTCTAAAGTGTTCTGACCCTTTTTTAGAAGATGAGCATCAAAATTGAAAGTTATATTGCCAAAAGAACCGTTTGATGGAGAAGAATCTAAATAACCTATCTGAGTGCCATTAATATTTACAATATTGTGGTAATTTTGCGCTCCCTTGACAAAAAAAGCGATTTCAGCTTTAGGAAATTTAAGATGGGCGTTATTAATTTTAAATGCCTTAGTATAGGTGCTACCCTCTGTACGTTGTTGAAATTGAGAATTAGCAGCGCCACTGAAGTGACCATCACCAAGATGATGGATAGTGGGTTCAATTTCTAGCAATACCATGTTGGAAGGAATATTTCGCATGGTAAAGTTAATAACATAATCGTTTTGCTTATTGCTTTTAGTGATATTTTTACTGACGGGTAAAAAATCCTTTCCTGAGGCAATCATCGCAAATGAGCTAGGCAACTTGTTTTCATAAATACGCAAGTCATAATCACCATTTAATCCAGAAAATACTTCTTTCGCGCCTGTCACTAAAGGCACTTTAATCTTAATGCCAGCAAGAGAGTTATTGCGATTATTTTTCACTTTACCCTTAATTTGGATATAAGCCGCTTTCCACGTTACCGATTTTACACCGTTAGGCGTTGTTACCACTTGACTCATTTTTCCTTTTGAGTCTATAAAAACTTTTTTATAAACCGTTGAATAGTAATCATTAGGTAATTCCGTTATGGAAATATGTCGCCCAGTTTTATCATATTGCCAAATTTCTAAATGCACATAATTATTACGAGTAATGCGTTCTACTTCAAAATAAAGAAAACCTTTGTCATCTTCTCTCAAAAATCCAACCATGCCAAAAACGTCTTTTGTTTTCATTGGGATAGTTTGAACAAGGGCCCAATCCTCATCCATAATTTCAATGACGGCTTCATGGTTATTTTTCCACACAGTCCGAATCCAGTTGTTGCCTTTGATTGGATAACCTGGTTTGATATTTTCCATTTGTTTATCAGGAGGGAGTATTTTAGTCACATTTCTCTTTTGTGCTACGCCAACTTGATAACACTGCTGAAATTGACAGAGATATAAATTGCCCGCATTATCAAACCGCATGCCTTGGCCATAACCTTCAACTTGAGGGATTTTGGGTGACAATTGAGATCGGATAAGATTTCCTCGCACTGGCTGTATAGCAAGGCTGTCATTGTCTAATATAAACAATTCGTTATTGCGCCCTGTTATAATATCTGAAGCCCAACCCGTAAAATCAATATTACGTTGATATCGACCTTTATCATTCAAAACTTTAATTTTAGCGTTGATGGTATCAACGACATATAGATTTCCTCGTGAATCCAAAGAAAACGTATGGGGGCCGAAGGTTTCTATTTCTTCTCCCTCTTGCAATCCAAATTGTTCAGGCCGTTTTCCCCAGCCATAAGTTGTAGAATGTTCTTGTTTATACAGTTTGTTTATTGTTGGCTTTGTACGCAAAAATGTTAAGACAAGATGATTAAATTTTGTTGGTTGCTCACGATTACTAAAATGACTGGCACTAGGAATCACTTCTCTTTTCGGATTATAACCACGTCGCTTTGCCGCATTCGCTTCACGAATGGCAGAAGCATCTTTAGCACCGACAATCAGCAATGTTCTTTTTTTTAACGGGTTTAAATTTCTCAGGTGTGCTGAAGAAAATGACAGAGAATGGCCTAACCAAGGGCTGGCAATTATCAATTTATTAACCCTTTTCGGATGATATGCAGCTAATTGTGCGGCAATACCACTGCCTATAGACAAACCAACTACATGAGTAGTTGGAATATTTAAGAATTTCAACAATTCAACCACATCAGTTACTGTTCTATCTTCTCGCCTTTTCCATGCCCATGAATCAATAGGATGTTGTCCCACCAATGTGGATTTTCCAAATCCACGAATATCAAATCGAATCACTTTAAATTCTTTAGCAAACTCTTGAAATTGAGACTCCCAAGAGGCACTAGCTTTAAAATCGCTAGTTGAATAAGGCGTTCTGCGAACGATTGTATCCCCACCATGAATTAACAATAATGGTGTTCCTTTCCCTGCCACTTCATAGTCTATTTTTGCGCCATCGCTCATAGTGACACGGCCTGTTTTAACAGATTGTTTTGACAACACTTTTTGACAGTTATTAGAACAACATACCAACACTGAAGTTGACACTTTTGGCGGATAAGAGGTACATCTACCTTCTTTTACAGGCACACCCTCTTTTTTAAGAATTTGTGGGCAAAGAGAACAATCAAATGCCATTAGGGGGGGTGTTAGCATAAGACAATAATAAATAATACCCAAAATTATTTTCTTTAACATGATTTATGTCTGTTATGTAAGTAATAAAAAATTTATATAAGTGATTTATTTTATTATATATTATATTTTGTTAATATATCGTAGGGTGGGTAGCGTCTTTTTGCAGCCCACCATTTTTTCTAAAATAAGCTCAAAAAATTAATGGGGCCGGCACAAAAACACGCTACCCACCCTACGAAGATTGAGCCTTTCATAAAGATGAAATAAGCTCAAAAAATTAATGGTGGGCAGCAAAAACACGCTACCCACCCTACGATGATTGAGCCTTTCATAAAGAAAAAAAGGGTCATTATCAATTTTAATCAATCCTGCCGATGCAAAATAAATTTTGCACTCCAATCGGGCCAATGCAAAATAAATTTTGCACTCCAATCGGGCCAATGCAAAATAAATATAAAAATTTTACCATTAACCATTAATCATTAACCAATTTTAACGCAATTGCGCTTTCTCTACAAATATCATTAACGGCTTGTAAATCGTCATCATCTAATACTTCACGTTTTTGCCTTACAGTTGAGGCGCTGATCTGATTGCGGCGCGGTAAAGGGGGAGCGTGCGGTATTGACGCTAGGATTGTTTTTAAAACCTTGACGGGTTGAGTGACTAATTCTTCATAACGCACGATGATCAGTTGATGGGCATTTGTCAAAATGATTTCAGCTAAATAACGCCATAATAAGGCCCGTTTTAAGGCTTCGTTAGGGGTGGCGACAATTTCGGATAACTGGTGACGTTGCCATCCTGATAAGTAGGGATCATTGAGTGAACCCACTGGAAAATCAACCACTTGGGCCTGTTTGAGGTGAGGAAAACTGGTTTTCCATGAGGCTATCGTGTCTAAAGGATGACGTATACAGGCGATGATCGGGGCATGAGGTAGCACTTGTTTTAATTGCGGCAATCTTGCCATATAAGCCAGTGTGTTTTTGGTAGCCAATAAAAAATCGGGGCGACTGACTATCGGGTGATACGCTGTCATGATATCAATTTGAGCGGTATCTTCAATCACTT
>QNEL01000423.1 GCA_003645185.1 Candidatus Parabeggiatoa sp. nov. 3 | reverse complement strand
CTGTTCATTTTTATAGTTTTGTTCAATGGTTCAAAAGTTCATTTTTTGTTTTGGGCAACTTGGGCAACTTGGGCAACTTATACTGCTTAAAGCATGGTACGATTTATCGCGGCCGACTTCAGAAAAATAATTTCTTGGCAGAACAGGGCGAACACGTAGGTTCGCCCCTACAAGGTGTAGGGGCAGACCTGCGTGTCTGCCCTTGCGAAATTATTTTTTATTTTGACTTTATTATTAACAACAAAGTAGAATTAATTCTTCTTAGGACGATAAATACCATACATATAGTTTTTCAGAAAAATAATTTCACACCAAGGGCAGGAAGGAAGGGCGAACACGCAAGGGCAGCCCCTACAAAACAGCGGTTTGTAGGGGCATACCTGCGTGTCTGCCCTTGTGAAATTATTTAGCTGAAAAACTATAGTTTGTCAGGTACATAAGTTAGCCTTTCCAATAGTGGATATCAAAGCATTAATAACTGATAACTGATAACTGATAACTGAAAAAACAATTGAGTCTATTTCATGAAACTTTTAAGATTATACATTCATAATAGTGGGGTATTTCAAAATACCTTAATAGATTTTACCCATCATGGTGAACCTCAAGATTTAATTTGTCTAGCTGGCGTTAATGGTTCAGGTAAAACGACTGTGATGGAATTGATTTTCAACCTAATCAATTTTATCAATCCCGCTTTATCCGCGCAAAACCTTTTCTTTGATAGATTAAGGCCTAATGTTTTAACGTGGACAGACTTTGCCCAATTGGATCTTTTAATAGAAGATAAAGTCTTATCATTAGTTTTGGGAGACAAAGAAAATATCCAAACCAATAGCCAATATACAGGCAAACAAAGTTTTATCATAGAAAATGAAATGAAGAATTTGATAAAATACTTTGAAAATCAGGTAGTTAAAACACCAGAAGAGGATAAGGATGAGTCAAGTTTTATCAAAAGATTGACTGGCGTACAAGAAATCGAACGGTTTGCTAATAGAAAAATTGACAGAATAGAAGAAGACAGTGTTAAGCCACTGATAGAAAAAGTGGAAAAGACTTACAGAGAAGAGGAAGAAGACATACTTGAAAATATGCCTTCTGTTCATTTTTTGAATGCCCATGATAGGGAAATACGAGATATCCGCTATAGTTCAATTCCTCAGGAGAAACGGAAATATAAAATAGCTCACAGATATAATCCTAACAAAGATGATCTGAAAAAAACCTTGGTTTTTTATGATTATGCACACACGACAAAATTTAACGATTTGAAGGATTGGGTTAATGAACATGTTCTCGTAGGCAAAAGCATTAAGAGAATAGATAGGCCTCATTTTCAAGTGGTTATTGAAACAAGCAAAGACAAGAAAAAACATGGACTTGAACTATTAAGTTCTGGTGAAGAAAGTCTATTGATTCTCGCAACCCAGCTTTATTTAAGCGCTTCTAAACAGGTGATTTTTCTGATAGATGAAGTTGATCAAAGCCTTCATCCTGAATTTCAAGAACGAATCATAAAACTTATCAAACAACTACAAAAAGATAAAGGGTGTCAAATTCTGATGTCGTCTCATTCTGAAATCATTTGGAATGCCTTTGAAGAGCAAGAGATCATTGATTTGACAGCAAATGGTGATGTGATATGAGTTTACAGTTTAACAAGTCTCTCAGTGGTGGGCAATACCGTTTTATTCTTAAACCTGGATTAAGTAATAGAATTAGAAAGGCTGGTAGGAAAAAGATTGTTTTTGTGGAAGGTTATGATGACGAAGTGATTTTTGAAATTTTGTATGCTAATCATTCGGATAAAGTCCATTTTATTGATGTGAGTTTAGGGGGGGAGGATACTGGTGGTTGTGAAGAAGTTAAACAGCATTTAATCGCTTGTATTCAAAATATTCCTAACAAAAAATGTTTTTATGGCGTGATTGATAGGGATTTAAAAACTGATCAAGAAGTGAAAGCAGAGAGGGGAAACCCTTGTATTTTGCGGCCCTCTTTTCGTTCCAAATTTTTTCTAACCAAAGGCTCAACTTAAAAAGATGATTAAAAGGACAGAACTCAAAAAAATTGCGAGAGCAAGAATCAAAGATGCGGAAGTTTTATTGAAGGCAAAGCGTTATGATGGTGCAGCTTATATTTGTGGTTATGCGTTAGAATTGGGACTCAAAGCGAGAATTTGTCAAACCTTGAAATGGTCTGGTTATCCTTCAACAAACAAAGAATTTGCTAACTATAGATGTTTCAAAACACATGATTTGGACGTGTTACTACATCTGTCTGGGATAGAAGAGAAAATAAAAACCTTTTCCTTTAACGATTGGTCAAACGTGGCGAATTGGAATCCAGAAGCCAGATATGAGCCGATAGGAACCGTTTCAGAACAAGATGCTTATGATATGATAATGTCCACCCAAAAATTAATGAAAGTACTATGAATGAATTAATTCAAAAAATGCTTAAGATTGAAAAGTACCTTGTTCGTCAAAAAGGTGATTTTCAACTGTTTGCCTTATTCCTTAGAGAGGGTTCGCCAGGTAAGTGGGATGTTTTAGTCAGTGCTAAGTGGATTGATGCTGATAAACAACAAGCCTTAAAAATCATTACCGAACAATTAACCACTCAACTCAATAAGGATGAACTCATCTCCTTATCTCGTGTTGTCGTTATTAACAAAGACAACGAGGAAATACCTGCAATCAATCAATTGATATCAGAAAAAAATCAAGTGACTGAAATATATGAGAAGCACTTTTTTGGTTTAGATATAAAACAGGCTTTTTTGATTCCCTCTTCAAGAAAAAAATCACGTCATAAAATGAGCCAGCGAAATGAGCGCAAGTCATAGAGCAGCATATCAACCTTTACCACTTCAAAACAAGATTTTTCTTGTTTCCAAACGAGAATCTGAAGGAATGTCATGTCTGCCTTGACAAAAATATGAAACTTTACAGATTTTCTTTACGGCGAACACAGAGTGCCACAGAGTACCACAGAGTAATACGGAGCTGCCAAGAAATTCTCTGTGAAACTCTGTGTTACTCTGTATCTCTGTGTTGAAAAAAAAGTATATACAATCCTTGTTTCAATTGTTCACGAAATAATAAAAATTCCTGAACCGACTGGGCTTTCCACGGCCCAAGGTTGTTTTTGGCCTACAGGGCGTTTTAGGGCCCATTCTGTCAAGTTTTGCATTTCCGTTTTGGCGGCTTGTTTCATGGATTCTCCATTTTGGTTGATCAACATTTCGGCTTCGCGACGGAAGATGGCACGTACAACGTGGTTTTTCGGAAAGCGATAATAATATGAGGCCTCTTTTCCGCCCCCTGCATGGAATGAGAGCAGGGCGCACCATTTCCTTAAGGTTTTGTCATCCATGTTATTCAGGGCATCAATCACGCTGTTTTGGATGCGGCCACGTAATTTGGCTTCTTTGGGGCGCGATAAACGCGCTATCGCGACTGAAAATGGCCCTAAATCCAAAGTTTCTGGATAGATTTGTGAGTCGTCAATGTAGTGGTATTCCATTAAGCCACCTTGTTCGTCTTGAATGCGCTTACCCGCTTTGACGATGCCTAATAAGGTGGCTTTGAGAAATATCCCCAGAGTTTCGATATAAGACTTGACTTCTTCGGGCCGTTTGATCAGTAAGTCTTGGAATTTTTCAAAGGCTAAGTCGGTATGCAAGACTTCGCCGCCTTCTAAAAGCGAGTAGTACGACTCGTTGCGATAACGATCTAAATCAGGAATCACCATCAGTGGAAAACCGGCGACTTCTGAAGCGCCATAAATCCGATCTGCTGAAGTCTCTAGGAACTTGAACAGTTGATTTTTCTGTTTGACTTTCTTTTCAAACTCTTCGTGACGCTCGGAACCGGGCCGATAATAGCGGGCTACCCAATAAACATATTGTCTTTGGTTTAACACCTTTTCTCTATCGACAAAATGGCTGGGTTCGGGTAACCAAGGGTGGGCATAATTCAGTAATCGATCAATCGCAGCTTGGTATTGTACGGAATCGGGTTTGTGACGCTCGGTTAAACGTTCAATCGTATCAACCGTTTTGTCTTTCAGGTGACTCATGCTTTCATGAGCAAATTCCAATAGGCGATTAATCAATTTATTTTCGCCTTGCTTGAGCGTGTGACGCATGGCCCATAAATCTTTTGGCCCTTGTGGCCCTTGTTTTTCAAAAAAGCGTTTTTCCCATTCGGCTAACGTGCTTTCCACAATCGGATGGTTATACTGATCTATATAAAAGCGATCCGTTTCTTGAGTGCCTTCGCTGATTTCTTGATAAATGGGTGACGGTTCGATCTTATCAAAGGCGCGAATGCGTTCTTTCAAACGCCCCCCGACTTCGTTTTTCAGGGCTATGCGGTAATCCATCATTTGTTTTATCAAACCGGTTTCAACCGTCACTTCTTCACCTTGAGCATTGTTATCAATGACACCACGCCCAATATAATCGGCCAGTCGATTGGCTAAATCGGCCCCCGTGCCAGCGACTTGAGCTTGCAATTCGCCTTTCAGCCGTCGCTCTATCGCTTCTAATGCGACTTCAATCACGGTTTTACGGGTAAACAGCCCTTTGACATCATCTAGCCATTGCAATAATTGTTGTACTTCTCTGGCCGCATTTTGACTGGCATTGCGATTGCGTTCCGCCATGACTTTGAAATTATCGGCATCATCAGTCAATCGTTCACGCATTCGACGGAGTATTTCACGCGCAACATCAAACCGATATTTGGGTTCGCCAAGGAAACGGGTAATCAATTGGTGGAGGTTTTGCGTAACCGTTTGATAGTGCGTTTCACTGTTTTGCTGAATACTTTTAGACAAGCTTCCCCAATGCTCTTGGCTGGCATCGCTGTGATCCAATTGATCTTGTAAAACATCTCGCATCCAGCGTTGTATTCTTTGTCGCGTTTGAGTCGAATTAGCCATATTCAGAAATTCCCCTTTTTTCTCCAAAATGAGGTTTTCTAAACGGTGTGTCAAACGCTCTTTGGTATCGCCCGTTTCTAAGGCCCGGATAAAATCACGGAAAGTGGTTTGATTGTTAATGCCAACTTGATGGAGCGTGTCATTTTCAAGCAATTCATCCAAATGCGGTGGAATAGGCCGCTCTTTTGTCCAAATTTCAATCAATTCCTTGACTAAACGATGTTGTACAGCCGTTTCGACGCGATCAACTGGGATATACAGTTTAGACAGGCCAAAGCTAGAATAGCGGCATGAAAAAACTTCTGTAAATTCAAGGCCTTCATATTGGTATTTATAAGGAAACACGCGATTGAGTGCCGTACTGAAATTGACTTCCGTTGCGCGACGCTCGGCCGCTAATCCACTCACATCTGGGCCGCTGCCGTATTCTATATATAACCATTCAGCCAACATCCGACACAACGCATTTTTATCTTCGAGTGCGAGAATGCCAGCATGGCTGGCCGGTGAATTGTCAATCAAATAAGTGGCATCAAACACTGGGCCTTGTAATGTTCTGCCTTGCTCAAACATTTCCTTCGTCCAAGCGAGGGGAAAACGATGTAAATCTTCTTGAACTGCTGTTTCAACATCATTTTTGCTATAACCATAATGCTCTAATTCCATCAGAGCTGCATAAGAATTACCATAAACCCGTTCTTTTTTATTATTGTGAAAAACAGAGGGGAGTATGATAAGACTGCGTATTTGGACATTCGGCCATCTATCGCGTAAAGCAAAGGCAAAATCTAAAAACATGCCACTGCCCGTACCCCCGGCAACTGAAAAAATCAACCAGATATCGAGGGATCCACTGTCTAAAATGACTCCTTTGTCTTCTAAACTGCTATCAGTATGCGTCGCGACATTGCTGATTTTGCCGTGCATATCGCGCACGGTTCGCATAATTTCATCGTAGTATCGAAAGAAAGCGAGACGCCCAAAACTGCGAATGCCACCGGCCCCATTGAGAATATGCCCATGTTTTTCTAAGCGTCTGTCAAACCATGAAAAAATATGGGGATAATCATTGGGGTAATCATAAAAATTCTGCAAATCGGCTTTTTGAAGCTCCACCGACACCTTTTCGCCTTCATCAAAATCGACTTCTTTCATCAAGAAATCCATTTCTTTCCCATCAAGCAGCAAGTTACGGATATCGGTATCGATCCAAATATGGCCCACATAAGGGGGATGTTTCGCGCCATAGCGTTCATAATACATGCGCCGGAAATTCAATAAGACTTGTTTCCCGGTACCGCCCAAACCGATCATCATTGCCGGATGCTGTTTTTGTATGCCACTGGTATTTTCTGCCATTGTGTTCTTCTCCTCAAACATTAACCAGGGTTAAGGCGATAATCGCCACCATGATGACTAAAAAGAAAATCAGGGGCCGCAAGGCTTTGCCTAAAAAAATCCACATTAATAACATGGATAGGTAAATAAAACCGATTGCAGCAAACCAACCGAGTCCAATCAGATCAAGCAATTGTAAAAACAAAACTAATAAATATAGGCCGACGGCCAAAAAAATCAGCGTATCGCGCCAAATGTGAGGATGCACCCCTTGACGAACTTGGTTTTTCAAGAGAATGCGGTATAACGAAAAGCCTAAAATGAAAACGCCCAGTAACCAGAGAAACAAAATGACGAAAGTCTGATTATCGGGTAATGTGACAGCCCAAGGTTCGACACTATTGGCCGCTTGCAGCGGGAAAAGCGTCATAAAAACAATGAGTTGCCATTTTGGCAACGGGTGTATCGTGTGTTGTTTGATTGCTTGCATAGTCTCTTTTCAATGTTGTGACAAGTCGAATAGCGATGGGAATTATATATAAGAATGGGTATTGAGTACAACGGATCTGGGGAGTGAACGGATTGTAGAGACGCGATGCTTCGCGTCTCTGATGCTTCGCGTCTCTGATGCCTCGCGTCTCTGATGCTTCGCGTCTCTGGATAAGGAGATTGAACGGATTAGTTGTGAGGTGTTTTGATGGGTTCGTTTCGACGCGATTAGAAACGCGATTAGAGACGCGAAGCATCGCGTCTCTACAAGGTGTTTTGATGAGAGCGTATAGACGCGATTCAGAAACGCGATTAGAGACGCGAAGCATCGCGTCTCTACAAGGTGTTTTGAT
>QNEL01000422.1 GCA_003645185.1 Candidatus Parabeggiatoa sp. nov. 3 | reverse complement strand
TGCCCCTACAGTGATATTGGTGTAAGGGCGAACCGGTGTGTTCGCCCAAGAGTCCACAGTAATATTGGGTGTAGGGGCGAACCTGTGTGTTCGCCCAAGAATCAGTCTGCGTAACATCAGTTATTAATATAATAAAATCTGATAAAATGGTGGGCAACAAAATTCTAGGCAAAAAATATAAAGCCCCCTACATTATTGATAACTGAATGACAAATATTCGTAATTTTTCTATTATTGCCCATATTGATCATGGCAAATCCACCCTCGCGGATCGTTTTATTCAAATCTGTGGTGGCTTGACTGAGCGGGAAATGTCGCAACAAGTCTTAGATTCTATGGACTTGGAGCGTGAGCGAGGCATCACTATCAAAGCGCAAAGTGTGACGCTTTCTTATCAAGCCAAAGATGGGCAAACTTACAAACTTAATTTCATTGATACACCGGGTCATGTCGATTTTTCTTATGAAGTCTCACGCTCATTGGCTGCTTGTGAAGGCGCGCTATTGGTCGTTGATGCGGCCCAAGGGGTTGAGGCACAGAGTGTCGCTAACTGTTATACTGCCCTTGAGCAAGGCCTTGAAGTCGTGCCCGTACTCAATAAAATTGATTTACCGGCAGCCGAGCCTGAGCGTGTCATACAACAAATTGAAGATATTATTGGCATTGAAGCTGAAAATGCACTACAAGTCAGTGCTAAAACCGGTTTAGGGGTTGACGAACTACTTGAGTCTTTGATACAGCGCATACCGCCCCCTTTGGGGCAACCCGATCAACCTCTGCAGGCGCTGATTATTGATTCTTGGTTTGACAACTATTTAGGTGTTGTCTCGTTAGTGCGGATCATGCAAGGGCGCTTGTACAAACGCCAAAAAATATTAGTGATGTCAACCGGGCGACGTGTTCAAATCGAAAAAGTAGGCATTTTTACCCCCAAGCCTCAAGACTGTGAAGCACTTGAAGTGGGCGAAGTCGGTTTTGTGGTGGCAAGCATCAAGGATATTGATGGTGCGCCGGTTGGTGACACTTTAACCGATGCGGCACACCCTATTGACAAACCTTTACCCGGTTTTAAAGCCATTAAACCCCGCGTTTTTGCCGGCATGTTTCCAATCGATACTAATGATTATGAAGCCTTGCGTGAGGCTTTAGCGAAATTGCGACTTAATGATGCCGCCCTACATTATGAACCTGAAACCTCACAAGCTTTAGGCTTTGGTTTTCGCTGCGGTTTTTTGGGCATGTTGCACATGGAAATTGTGCAAGAGCGTTTGGAACGTGAATATCAATTAGAACTTATTAGCACCGCGCCGACAGTCATTTATGAAATCCTCAGCACTCAAGGTGAAATTTTCATGGTGGATAATCCAGCCGATCTACCCTCACCAAATCAGATCGCAGAAATGCGCGAACCGATTGTAGAAGCCAATATGCTGTTGCCACAAGATTATTTAGGGAATGTTATCAACCTCTGTATTGAAAAACGAGGTGTGCAAAAAAAGTTGCATTATACAGCCTCACAAATTACACTCAGTTATGAATTACCTCTGAGTGAAATGGTGCTAGATTTTTTTGATCGTCTCAAATCAGTGAGTCGTGGCTACGCCTCCTTAGACTATAGCTTTTTGCGTTTCCAAGCGGCGAACTTAGTCAAACTTGATATTCTCATAAATGGTGAGCACGTTGATGCGCTATCTGTTATAGTGCATAAAGATAAAAGTCAATTACAAGGCACTCAACTCGTTAAAAAAATGAAAGAAGTGATACCCCGGCAAATGTACGATGTAGCGATTCAAGCCGCTATCGGTTCGCAGATTATAGCGCGTCAAACAGTCAAAGCATTTCGCAAAAATGTCACAGCCAAATGTTATGGTGGCGATATCACACGTAAAAGGAAACTCCTTGAAAAACAAAAAGAAGGCAAAAAACGCATGAAAAAAGTGGGCGCAGTCACAATCCCTCAAGATGCTTTTTTAGCGGTATTACAGGTTGGGAAAAAATAAGCAATCCAATCCTCCATATATACTGCACGCGGGCACAATTTAAACTTTTAAAAGCTTTCGCGATTGGATGGACTACAAAAGCAAATCGATCAAAAAAATCTTAAAAGCACAACCCCGTAGGGGTTTTCAGGCTAAAATTTCGCTCCGCGAAATTTTAGCCTGAAAATGTGAATAGCCCCAGGTGCAACCTGGGGTTGCTTTTTGTTACAAAGTGTAGGGTGGGTAAAGATTGTTGCCCCCCAAATCTCAGTAGTCTCGAAAAGGCGCATTTCTAAAAAAAGGGTCATAAGTACTGAAGCACAAATAAACAGGTATTTATACCGCAAAGGGCATTCGCCCTGGATTGCCCCTACAAGCCGCCCGTAGGGGCAATCCCTTGTGGTTGCCCCTTTCTCCTTTCTTTTTTTTAAATACCTGAAAATTTATGGTTCAGTACTTATCAATAAATCTTGAAGGCCCGATTTTCGTCGCAAAATTTGCGGCCCGATTGGAATACCAAATTTATTTTACGGCCCGATTTTCGTCGCAAAATTTATGAAAGCTTTTATTTGTTTTCAAACTACTGAATATATTATATAAAAAGTTTTTCACATTTCACGCGCAAAACTTTTGCGTGAAAAGCTATGCCCACATGTGCAGTATAGGTTGCGAGCTTGCTTGCAGTGAAAATTTGAGTTAATGACACAACGACTTATGGGTAAAGCTGAGTTTCCAAAGAAGGTGCCGATTTATGATAAAAACTGATTTGATTAATTAGACTTGTCCCATAAGCTAAATCATTGATTTCATTCACTCTTAATAATTAATGTTTTCAATGTTTTACGTTTATTTAGGAACAAGTTTATTGATAACTGATAACTGATAACTGATAACTGATAACTGATATGAATTGGGATTTAGCAACGATTTTAGTCTTGCTGATATTTGTCAGTGGCTTAATTTGGCTATATGATAAAATATTCTTGGCACCACGGCGTGCTTGGTTAAAAGCCAATTTGTCGGTGACAATGAGCGAGGCAGAACGCCTCCAAGCTAATCAAATGCCTTTTCTAGTTGATTTAGCCCGCTCTTTGTTTCCCGTTTTTTTAATTGTACTGGTATTGCGCTCTTTTATGGTTGAACCGTTTCGTATTCCGTCAGGTTCAATGATGCCCACCTTATTGATTGGAGACTTCATTTTAGTCAATAAATTCAGTTACGGTATCCGCTTGCCAGTACTCAATACCAAAGTATTCGAGATAGGCAAACCGCAACGTGGAGATGTTGTCGTGTTTCGTTATCCCGAGGATCCCTCTATTCCCTTTATTAAAAGAGTGGTTGGATTGCCCGGTGATCATCTCGAATATCATGCTGATACTAAAATGCTGTACATCAACAATGAGCAGGTTACTCAAACCGTGCTTGGTAGGTATCAAGGTATTGGCCAAGGCAGTAATATGACAGGAAGACAAGAACGTATCGAAGCCTTACCGGGTGCAGAACATACTATTTTAGTCAGTATGAAAAGAAATCCGAATGAACCCGATATAAAAGAATGGACTATTCCTGACGATCAATATGTCGTACTGGGTGATAACCGTGACAACAGTAAAGACAGTCGTTACTGGGGCACAGTGCCAGAAGACAATTTAATAGGTCAAGCCTTTTTTATTTGGATGAATTGGGATTTTCACAATGGCGGCATCAATTGGCAACGATTAGGCACAACCATTGAGTGAGAATGATATTGATATAAGTAGGTACGCATAAATCTTTTAACATTTTCTGTATTTTCTGTAGGGCTCTGTTTTTGCAGCCCACCACAAAATGTTAATAAACTTTTGCGTACCTATTTAAGTACCTGATGTTACGCACTCAACTTCTGTGTCTATTCAAACACTTAAAAATCTGAATTTCTATTTTAATTTTTTTTAATCAATAAGTTATTTAAAATCAGCGATGTAGAGACGCGAGGCATCGCGTCTCAATGCCATATTTGCTCTGCCAGAGACGCTTCGCTACGCAAATCTACTGCATGATTAACTTTTGGGCCCGTTTTTTATCAAAAAAAAGAATCTGGGTGCGTAACATCAGTTAAGTACTTTGAAACGTTGTTCGCGAACAACGTTTCACTCGATGCTCAAGTTTTTGATGAACGGCCGCGCTTTACGGCAGTCAATCTTTGAGTGTCCAGCAAATCATTGATTATTAAGGAATTTAATTTTCAAGCCAACGGCTTACAAAAAACTTGATTATCGAGTTTCAAAGTACTTTCAGCAATTCCTTGTACTCAACAACTTATAAAAACAGGAGTTATTACAAACCCAATGAACATCAACAAACATCAACAACGTGGTATGGCTGGGACAACACTCATGTTTCTCATCGTCATACTCGTTTTTCTGTTATGGATTTTCTTTAAACTGTTTCCGCTTTACATGGAAAACTGGAAAGTGGCCAGCGCCTTAGAGGAATTTCAAGAAGAGCAGAACATCACCCTGAAAATGGATGGTGACATTAGGCGCTTGTTTTTGGACTATTTAAGCGACAAGGATGTGGAATTGTTTGATAACGAAAATATCAAACAACATCTGAGTATTTACAGAATGACCGAAGAAAAAAAGGTCGAAATCACGGTGGAATATGAGAAAACAGAACCGTTAATGGGCAATATTTCTTTTCTCCTCAAATTTGAAAACCGTATAGAAGCACCTTGAACCCAAATTATAACCCATTATGTCAAGCACTCGGCTACCACTTTAAGAAACTTGACTATTTAATCACCGCACTCACCCACCGCAGTGCGGGGATGCCGAATAATGAACGCTTAGAATTTTTAGGCGATGCATTGCTAAGTTGCATAACAGCAGAAGTGCTATTTGAGCGTTTTCCGCTCGCCCGTGAAGGTGAGTTGACACGCTTACGTGCCAATTTAGTAAAACGGGATACCCTCGTTAAAATCGCGCAACACCTTGAATTAGGAAAATATCTGCGATTAGGGGGAGGCGAATTAAAAACCGGGGGTGAGCAACGTGCCTCTATTTTATCCGATGCAGTCGAAGCCATTATTGGTGCGATTTATCAGGATGGCGGCATGAAGGCCTGTTACTCAGTGATTTTGCAACTTTGGCAACAACCTATCAATGCCCTGTCAAAACGCAAAATTAAAGATCCAAAAACCCGTTTACAAGAATATTCACAAGCCAAACAACTGCCGCTGCCAACTTACCAAGTCTTATATATTGGTGGTACGCCTCATGCTCAGCAATTTGAAGTAGAATGTATTGTTCCAGGCTTGGAACAGCCCGCTTCAGGGCGCGGCGAAAGCCGCCGTCGTGCTGAACAATCGGCAGCGGCCTCAGCCTTGAGTATTTTAAATGTCGAATGAAAAACACTGTGGCTATGCGGCTCTCATAGGCCGTCCCAATGTTGGCAAATCGACTTTGCTTAATCATCTATTAGGGCAAAAACTAAGCATTACATCACGTAAACCGCAAACGACTCGTCATCGTCTTTTAGGTATCAAAACAATCGATGACAGCCAGATTATTTACGTGGACACCCCAGGGCTACATCAGCAAAAAGGTAATGCCATGAATCGCTACCTCAATCGTGCCGCAACAAGTAGCCTAGTCGGGGTTGATGTCATAGTGTGGCTAGTCGAAGCATTACGCTGGACAAAGGAAGATAGTTATGTCCTCAAAACCCTTGCAGAAACAGATGCCCCCATTATTTTAGGTGTTAACAAAGTCGATAAAATCGCCAACAAAACAAGTCTATTGCCTTATTTACAAGAAATGGCAAACAAGTGGGACTTTATCGAGATTTTTCCCATTTCAGCCCGCAAAGGCGACAATCTAGTTGAACTGGAAACGAAAATCACGAGCTTACTACCTGTTAGTCCCCCCTTTTATCCAGAAGATCAACTAACAGATCGCACAGAACGTTTTTTATGCTCTGAGATAGTACGTGAGAAATTAGTTCGTCGCTTAGGCGCAGAATTACCTTACCGCCTAACCGTACAAACAGAACACTTTTCCCCCGACAAAGACTTAACTCGTATCAGCGCCATCATTTGGGTAGAACATCATGGCCAGAAAGTCATCATCATTGGTAAAAAAGGCCAAGGCCTGAAAGCCGTTGGAGAAGAAGCCCGTCATGACATAGAAATGATGCTAGGACATCAAGTTTATTTGCAACTCTGGGTAAAAATCAAGCAAGGCTGGTGTGATGATGAACGCGCCTTGCAACAATTAGGATATTTTGAGGATTAGAGAGTAGGATTTTTGGAGCATTCTAAGAATAACGAACCGAAGAAAATGTAGGGTGGGTAACGTGTTTTTGTTGCCCACCATCCTTTTATGTAGGGTGGGTAACGTGTTGCCCACCATTTCTGCTTAGCATTCATCGACACATTTTACGACTATCATCAGCCATTTTTCTCGCTACCTCATTATCCGTAGTGCTACCAATAACACAAGCCCTTTCAGCTTCTAGCCGGACAACAATCAATTTAGAGCGCGTTTTATAAATCGGATGCGAATCATCATCTGGATAGATTTCTTTCGTACCCGCTATTCTGAAGATAAAAGCAATAGGCGTATTGCCTTTATACCGCCATTCTGCCAGGGTTCCTGAAACTTCAGGAAAATTACCCGGTGCATTTTGCATAACCGCCTTTTGAAGATCAATAACAACATCCTCACCTTTTTTTATCACAATCCAGCTACGAGCATCTCCCACTTCAAGAAAAATCTGGTAATCCCCTTTACCCGGACATTCTGAAGTCGAGTCGCGTTCACCCATTGCAACAACTTTACACTTCTCTGTTAAGCTGGTATAAACCGAGCTATAGTTTGAACCAGCAGCATATAAACCAGAGCTGATTGTAAACATGAACAATAAGGCCAAGCCATTAAAACACTTCATCATATCTCCTATTTATAGTGCACACCGTCATAAATTAAACTTTGGTGTAGGGTGGGGTAGCAAAAAAAGTTTTGCGCGCAAAACTTTTGGCGCGAAACGTGTTGCCCACCCTCCTCATGAAAAAGTTCAATTTGTTACCGCGTTAAATGTAGGGTGGGTAACGTGTTTTTGTTGCCCACCATTTAAATTAAAAAAATAAAGTTCAATTTGTTACCGCGTTAAATGTAGGGTGGGTAACGTGTTT
>QNEL01000421.1 GCA_003645185.1 Candidatus Parabeggiatoa sp. nov. 3 | reverse complement strand
TGCTTCATCGCCTTATCCATTTCTGGATAAGTAAAATACTTACCAGTGGCATCATAAGCTTCTCGTAAAGTCCATAAAGTTTGGTTGTAGAGGTTTTTAGCAACAGATGTCAGCTCTCTAAGCCGCTTGAACTGGGACTTATCCAAACCTCTAATCTTGGTTTTCAGTGCTTTCATTTAGCACCTCGATTGCACGTTTGATACGCCTTTTGGAATAATGTTTCATTGAAAAACAATGGATTAATGTAATGATTTCAATTTATAAAACCTCTGCTGCTTTCATTGTGCATAATATAGAAATATTTCTACATTGTCAACACTTCACTATATTTTTATAGACTATATATAGCTAATAATGGTGAAGCTCTTATGAGTGAACGCGGGTTTGCTAAAGTGTTGGGAATGAAACAAGCCTCTTTGCAGGGCATGGCTAACAACGGGCTTCCAAAAATGCTTAAACCGTTTGTTGATGAGGGTTTCCGCCTGAAGACACATTTGGTAAAAGTGACAGCCAAAAATAGCCCGTATAAAGGCCGCAACATTGTGGCTTATACTAGCGAGACCATTGAAGCAATTATACGCGCTTATGCAATAGCCTTGGTAAATGAGGCACTACGGACAAATCAACGACATATTGGGGTTAGATGTCTGACCCTAATTTGTGCGTTTATTTTAACCTCATTAGAAGCCGCCATAAAAGAGGCGTGTGGTTTACCAGTAGATGTCCTCAAAACGGCACAACAACATTATTTGTCTGCGGTGACATTACTCAAAGCGCAAGGTTTTACTTTTTCAGTTGCTAACGATATTGCCACCAAAAAAGATTTGCTCAAGCATTTTGGAGTCACAACATCTAAGCTTGAGAGTTTTTTGAAGAAATCACGCGATGAGATTGTCGCAATTAAACTTGATCGTGCCACGATTTTTGCGACGGGTTCTAATGCCCCAACTATGAATGGTTATTCTGCCGAAAATGTGGGCAAAATCGCACTGTACATGAGTAGCAAAATTCAGAAGCAATTGCAAATAGATGTATTTGGTGAAGGCAATGCACTAACCGAACTGGGTTCATTAGCTAAACCCGAAACCAAAGGCCAGATAGAATGGCTTAAATCGTTCAATAAAATGTTTGATGGATTTGATTTCAAACACAATTCTCAATTTGATGAGTACCGGCCAGATTATTTGATTGAGGAGTTAAAGTTATGTATTGAGCTTAACGGCTATGACAACCATGCTGGTTACGATCCGGATGCTGAACGTGCCAGAGAACAGGCGATTTTAGACGAAGGTTATGGAATCTTGCGTTTCCATCATCAAGTTGACTGGGAAGATTTAGCCAATGGCATTCTGCATTCTAAAGTGGGAACCGTTGTCAAGCGATATGATATAGGTGAGGCTTATCGTGATACTCCACTTACGGCTACACATTATGGACAAGCAGAGTTTGCTTTCGGTGTTTTTTGCGATGTGTATGTTCTTAGCGACGGTAGCACAGTGTTTAGTGAACGCGGGGCTGCTGACTTGTTTGGAATGCGACAAGGTTCATTTCAGCGCGTGACCCCTAACTGGCCTCCAAAAACACTAGAACCGTTTGTAGGTAAGGGCTGGAGCATGGAGACTAACTCGGTCAAAGTTGTGGCTGACAATAGCCCTCATAAAGGTCGGAAAATTACGATTTATGATAGCAAGAGTATTGAGACTATCATACGTGGTTATACGTTGGCAGCTGCGAGTAACGCACTACGGGCCAACCAAAAACACATTGGTAAGAGATGTTCGATCTTGGCTTGTGCTTTGGTAAAATCTGCTATAACCACTGTTATCCAACAAGTGTGCCATTTTACTCCCGAAGTCCAGCAAACTATTCAGCAGAATTATCAAGATGTTACTAAGTCGATTCTAGATTTAGGATTTAAGTGTTCGGCTGGTAATGAAATTGCTATCAAGACGGATATGACTACGTTTCTTGAAGTTCCATTAAGTACGCTTAATTATCATCTGGGCAAACATCGTGATGTAATTGAACCGATTGAGCTTGATAGTACCACGATTCAGTCGCTGGGTTCTAATGCACACTGCATGAATGGTTATCATTTGGATGATGTGGGTAAAATAGTGTTAGGCATGGATTCGGTGATTGGAATTGATTTGAAAGAACAGATATTTGGTAAGCATAGTTCTTTGGATAAGTTGACTCGCGTTGGCGAGATAGAATGGCCGCAGTCGTTGGCTAGAGTTTTTACGGGGTTTACCTTGCAGCCAGAATGTGTTATCGCTGGAAATACGGTTAATTTTGTTGTGAAAGAGTTTAACTTGATTTTGGAATTTGAGAATAAGCAATCAGTGGCAAGAAAGCCGCTTTTGTTAAGTCAAGGTTATCATGTCGTTCATTTTAAGCAACAATGGGAAATCTTTCTGAATAGACTTTGGTATAGCATAAGTGCAGAAAAACAATGCTAAAGTGATTCCTATTTCTCCTAATAATTCACCGTCTGCGAGGTTATGGGATAGTTGACAGTTGTTTCGGGAAATCCGCTTTGCGGATTTCTCGAAACCAACATTTCCTCGTTTCTATGTTCCAATGAGACAATTCACCAGAAGGTACCTATCAGTTTTGTTTTTCACTTAAGATAAGAAGTATTTCGCGATAAAAACTTCTTAAGTGAAAAGTCATTGAAAAGCTGTTGGCTGGGTGGTATAATCATTGGAGCGATCCTGCACTATATTAAAAAAACGGATAGGTGGTAAGCCGTTAAACCGTTATTGATTTTGGTTCGCAATGGGATAATGATGAGTACGATTGTTTTTGTTTATCAGATTCCAAAATCATTTGCGGTTGAGAACGTAAATAATCGATATATTTCTCTAAATCATCATCAAATTGTTGAGAAATCGCGCAACGAATTTTACGGATATCTCTCACGATAGGCGCGTCTTCAATCATAAGCACCTCCTATTAATTGATTGGGTGTCACTAAACTAGGAACATACAAGCCCATTGAATAATTACACAAGCGAATTTGTCGAAATTTGTTTGGATTGGCAATGTGTTTGCAATTCCACGTCAGTAAATCGTCACACTTGTGGTAGGATGCTAATGCCAGATGTAAAGCATCTCTATTGAGGATTTTTGGGCATCAGTTGTTCTTGGATATAAATCTTGACAATCTTCTTCACCTCATCCTCAATAGAGACTTCTGGCACATTTTCAATCAGTTCTAATGTTTCAATTGAATAGGGATTATTGGGATGTCGTAGTTCATCGGTGACAGCTTGACTGACAACAACATCATTTCAGGCAAAAGTTTTTGCGCGCAAAAACTTTTGCCTGAAATATTGTTGGCGCAATTCATCCCACCATTTACGAGTCCAAAAATTTTGTGCCATTGACACAACATCGGTGCGTTCCTCAAAATAGGCACCCACTACAGAGGTTTCAACATAAACTTTTTCTATAATATTCATATCATTATTTTAAAAATCAAAGGATTGGCTCGAAGAGAGACCAAAACGTGAGCCGCTTGAAGGCCATAATCGGCCCGGTAATGGGGCAATGAAAGCCCTGAGAAATTTAAACCGTTTGGATAACATTTATTCCTTGTACTTGATGTTCACGTTTTTTGTAAATGCTTGAGGGCCAAAAACTCATTTCAGTAAAAATATCATTAAAAATAAATGAGTTGCAGATTTAAACACCCAATCAGTGATGACTTTAAGCTTGCCGAACCTCAAAAACTTGAACAAAAAATGCTAAAGACGCTAAAGACGCTAAAGATGCAAAAGACGCCTCTTAAAAAGCACTTTTGCGTCTCTTGCATCTCTTGCATCTCTTGCGCTATTTTCTTTTCAAAAGCTTGTCAATCATAAATTGTACTAAACACGACACACCTACTCAGTCAACGTGATTTCAATCACCTCTTCTAGCGAATAAACAATCGTCCCATCATTCAGTCTATAACCCAAGTAGACTTGCACATCTCCAACGATATCAAGTGGATTGTTCCAAATGGGTACGGAAACAACTGGCGCTAAGGCGGTTCGAGATTGGAAGGGCGCTAATGATGAGATTGCACCATCCCAAGGCTTGGGCGTACCTGGTTTGTCTAGCATGTAGAAGCTTGGCGATGTCGCGCCCGGTGCGGTGCGGGCTGCGACGACCAAAATATCGGCCCGTTTTCCAATGTGTCTCACATCGGTTAGCACATTACCGTGAATCTGAACGTCTTTCTGCGGGTTTCTCTTGAGCGTGAGTTTCTTACTATAGCGTTTTTTACCACTACCTTCAGTGCCCATTCTTGCGCCGCCTTCTAATCTGGCCCAAGTTGAAAGTGGTTTGCCTTGTTTGTCAAGGGCCGACAGGCCTTTTAGCTTGGGTAGCGTGTCGATGCTGTGAGTTTCCATATAGGCGGTGTGAACTTCAAAAGTGACGCTATCATCTAGCGTAACGCCTTCTTCAAATTTCACATTCTTGCCGATTACCAGATTACTGAGATGGCTGTTCGCACTTATCGTGACGGACTCTATTTTGGTGGTCGTTTCTTTGAAACGAGTACCGGTAATCTGACCGCTCAAGGTGACTTTCCGTACGACTTTACTGCGGAACTCTACATTGGTGAAAGTGACATCCTCTCCGATCGTGACGTTTTCCGTAATAATCACGTTGGAAACGACACTCTTGGTTTTGATATGCACTCTTTTCAAAATAGCGGGTTTTTCGATATCGCCTATAATCATGCCGCCTAGACGATCACGGTTTGTATGAGAACCCACCTTTGGTTTTCCGCTACCGACAATCTCAGTATTAGGGGCTAAACGAATATCTTCGATGACACCATCGACTTGACTGGCCAGTATGATTTCACCAGAAAGCGTTCCGACAACTTCACCTGCTGCATTTTTACCCGTGATTGAGGCCCCAACAAACTCAACATCTTCTATCAGCCCTTCATTCTGGGTGTAGCCGGAAACTTGGCCGCCTTTCAAATGGCCCTTTTCGGTAATCGTCGTGTTGGAAACCAAACCCTGACTTGTCAGTGGGTGATCTAAAATCCCTTTGGAGAGACTATCCTCTTCTCCGATTTCTTCGTAGCTAATCGTTTCTCCTGCATGAGCATGACATACGCCAATCAACTTGTTAGAAGTATTACACTGATTAACCGGGGCACTGCTAACGACGGTATTCGTGGGTAGCGCAAATTCATCGGGTTCCAGAACGACTGGTTCTTCAATCGGTGCGATGTCAAACTGGGCTGTACACCGTTTCGCGGCATCCATTTCTACCATGAAATGGCCTTCATTACCGCTACAATCACCGAACCAGCCTCCAAAAATTGAACCCGGTTTGGTGTTCGTAATCAAATTGATTGCTGTGCCACTTAAATAATCTTGGCTACAATCATTACCGCAGCTAATACCGTCTTTATTGGAAGCGACGCTTCCTTGGCCTTCACCGGTTAAAATAACGCTTAGGGTGTATTTGAGTGTTTCTGGGATTGGCGCATCGGGTAGCGTTTGCACTTCATACACACCCAGATCGACGGCATTGCCAATGAGGCGCGTTTTGCCTTCAAAGTCAACATCCACTCTTTCAGTGGTATTGCTATCACCAAATTCGCCCGTACATTCGGCATCGGCTAAGTCTTGTGGAATCAGCTTGTTATCCCCGGCGTTAATGGCTGGTGAGCCCGCTTTGAGGTGGAAATCGCCCATCGTGGTGTGGGTGGTTATGGGATCGATCACGGGTTCGATAAACAAGGGATCGGTTGCCAGATTATGCTTACCTAAACCAGTCCAACCGCTTTGAACAATGGAATTATTCACTGTCGTGGCACTACCAGAATCGTCTTCCAGTTGGGGAACGCTTGCCGCATTGGGGTTGTTAATATTAGCCCACAAGATGCTGTTATTGATAATGCTTTGGCTACCCTTTTCGTTGCGGATTCCACTGCCTTTGGGGGCCATATTGCCACTGATGGTAGCATGGCTCAGGGTTGGGGAACTGCTATGGTTTAACATCGCTCCACCAGTCTCGGTTGCCACGTTGCCACTGAGAATGACATGACTGATAAGTGGTGTACTCTGGTTCAAATTGACGATGCCAGCACCCTTTTCAGCTTCATTATCACGGATAATACTATGACTTAGCACGCCCGAACTTAAATCGTTGAGCATTCCGCCACCCCGTTTTGCGGTATTGCCACCAAAATTAACTTGGCCCATTATCGGCTGCGCTTGGTTTCGATTGAGCATTCCACCAGCTTGATTGCTTGCGGTGTTACCCGTAATGAATACGTGGCTCAAAGTGGGGCCGCTATTATCATTTAACATTGCCCCGCCGTCTTGAGCTGTTGTCAATCATGCTTTCTTTTACGAACGGCTGGCTGTTATTGGCGTTATACAGTCCACCACCGTAAATGGCTGAATTATATCGGATAAAGAGATGTTTCAGGGTGGGGCTGCCATTCTCATTATAGACACCACCGCCACAAGCTTCTGGGCAAGTGTCGCCTTGATTGGCATTACCCCTTTCGATGATGACACCGTTGAGCAGAGCGGTTGCATCGGTATGGCTTCCTGAAACAACGTGGTAGCTGTTATCGCTGTTATCATTTTCGATGCCAATATCGCCACTGAGATTCGTTGGATGGGTGGCACTATTACGTTGATTTTGTTCGGTTTCATAGCCGGCAAAGCCACCGTAAATAGAAACACCGTTTAGCAATTGGAAACTGGCATTGCGTGAGCCATCGGTGGATGGATAGTAGGTTCCTTTAGCTATCCAAACTTCTTTGACGCTGGGATATTCATCAGTGCCAATGTTTTGTAAAGCGGTTTGCAAGCTAGTAGCTGCATTGGGCCAAGTACAGCCTGTGTCTTCACCGGTTGCCGCTTGATTGACATAGAGCCGAGTTATCTCTGGGCAAGTTGTGATATCAGGCACTTGAGGCGTAACTCAATGCCATTAAGTTAAGATATTTTTAGCCGTTTTAAAATAAAAATATATATTTGACACCATCTCATCTAAGTCCGAACCCCTCTCGATGGTATTGGTTTGTTTAGTTAGTATTATCATTCTTAGTTGACAGTGTTCACCCAGCTTACACTAAACATTACATTCAGTCATTTGCTTCTTGTACAATCTTGTTAGTTCAGTTTATTAAAGTTT
>QNEL01000420.1 GCA_003645185.1 Candidatus Parabeggiatoa sp. nov. 3 | reverse complement strand
TAGGGGCGAACACGCAGGTTCGCCCCTACGAGGTATATGTAGGGGCGAACCTGCGTGTTCGCCCTTTTGGATATTATTTTTATGAACATCTATAAATGTCCAAATTATTTTGTGACGATTCCTTAAGTTTAGGGAATTGTAGGGTGGGTAACGTGGTTGCCCACCATCTAAGTAAACGGGCGGCAATGAATTCAATAATAAACCCAGATTTCAGCCGCACGGAAGCCCACCATCTTTCCTTCAGGAAATAAAAATAGGGTGAAAAATAAACCAAGAAATGTATTTAGATTTAACACTCTACGCTTTGCCCCATTTTTTGCGCGCAAAAACGGGTTAAGTGAAACGCTGATTTAAAATCAGTTTAGATCATGACAATCAGTTAAATCTGCGTTCTATAGCGTTTTCCTCTTGAATAAAGTACAGTTATATTAAGAAAATCGAACCGCAAAATAACATGCATTCCAATCCGGCCGCAAAATAACATGCATTCCAATCCGGCCGCAATAAACTTGTAACAATAATGATTGTACTTCATTCAATCTGGAAACGCTATAAATTAGATAGAACGCGGATTTGACTGATGATCATGATTAACACTGATTTAAAAAATCTGCGTTTCAGGCAAACGTTTTTGCGTGAAATATCAGCGTTCTATCATATCAGCCATATTGATTGTATCACTACCCAAAATAATTTTAGGTTTTGCCGTCATTATCTGAAAATCTATAGCAATGGTGGTTTCAAACCTTGGGATCGCTCATTATACAAACTTTTCTAAACCAGACTTGATCGTCTCTACTAATTCTTCCTCATTCCAAGGCTTGCGTAAAAAACGGTGGATATTAGCTTGTTTTTTCGCACGTTCAATGGCATCATCATCAGCTTGCCCTGTCAGCATGATTTTCACCATATTGGGATGCTGTTTATGAACATCCATGAGAAATTCATCGCCTTTTTTTCCCGGCATTAGCCAATCAGAAACAATGACGAGAATTTCTTCGTTCTCCTCTTCTAATTCTGCCATGAGTTCCATCGCATCTTCAGCATTCTCCGCGAACTCGTACTGATAGGCTTGACCAAATTCCTCTTTCAATTGCCGCTTAATGCTCTCTAAGATAATTTTTTCGTCATCAACACATAAAATGATGGGTTTAGGCATGATGGATTTCCTCTTATGAAACATTTTTGCATTGCGTTCGTAGGGGCGAACCTACGTGTTCGCCCCCCCTGTTATGAAGAAGGCAAAACCGGAAGAAACACTGTAAATGTCGTTTTACCCGGTTGACTTTCAAAGGTAATCTTACCCTCATGTTTTTTAACAATTTTTCTGACAATGTCTAACCCCAATCCGCTCCCTTCGCCAGCGCGTTTAGTGGTGAAAAACGGCTCAAAGATCTTCTCTTTAATCTCTGGTGCAATACCCTTACCATTGTCAATGATGCTGATAAGAACTTGATTGTCTTGCGGAAAAGTCTCAATGGTTAAAGTGCCTTTATCGTCCATCGCTTGCAAAGCATTATGAACCAGATTCGTCCAAACCTGATTAAGTTCATCGGCATAGCACCAAATAGGGGGTAACTCGGCATAGTGTTTGATAACCTTAATACTACTGGATTTGAGTTTATTGAATTTTGCAAATACGCCAACTATTCTTCTTCAAATACCTCTTGAAGTATATCAAAACGAAACCCCTTTGCTAATTTAGTCAATGTTTGAGCTAAGGGTTTATTGTTAATCTGTTCGATCAGGGATTGCATGGCCTGTATATCCGCTGTTTCTATGGCTTGTTGCAACTCGAACAATAACTCAGCGGGTAATTTAACGAGTTCGGATTTGATGTCTTCGATTTTGGTTTCTGCCTCGATCTCAAGTTCGCTGATATCGCTATTGTTATTGTAAATAAAATTGTTGGGATTATTGTCATCATGTTGATAATGGACAAACGTTTCCGTTTGGGGATCAAATTTATCCAAACCATCCCAAGTGCCGATCCATAATGCACCAGTACGATCTTCAACAATGCCATAAATATCATTGCCAATCAGACTCTTTGGATTATCTTCGTCCGATTCATAAACCACAAATTGTTCGGTTTCTCGATCAAAGTGGTTAAATCCCGCACCTTCGGTACCAATCCATAAATTTTCCAGGCTGTCTTCATAAATACTCCAAACCGCATTACTACTCAAACTGTTGGGGTTATTTTTCTGATGCTGATACAGTTTGAACTTTTTGGCGGAATCCCGTTTATTAAGCCCACCACCCCATGTTGCTATCCACAATGTCCCCGCCTTATCTGGGTAAATCGTGTTAACGTAATTGTTGTTTAATCCAGTGGGATTGTTTCCATCATACTGGTAATGCACATAAGTACTTGTGCTTGTGTTAAATTCAAATAAGCCTTTACTATCCGTACCCAGCCACAGTCTATTGGCATCAATCTCATAGAGTGTATTAATGATATAACCACGGTGGAAATGGGCAAAGGTTTTTGTTGCCCTATCAAACTGATCTAAACCGTCATTCGTTGCAATCCATAGTCTGCCCGTTTCATCTTCATACACAGCAGAGACAGTATCATCGCTTAAACTGTTTGGATCATTGTCATCATGTTGATAACGTACAAACGTTTTGGTTTGGCGATCAAACTGATTTAACCCGCCACCATTGGTGCCAATCCACAAGGTGCCACTACGATCCTCGTAAAGACTACCATCCCAGTAAATCTTATTAGCACTGAGACTATTAGGGTTATTTTCATCATAGTGATAATGCACAAACTGGCCCGTTTCTCGATCAAACTGATTTAAGCCACCGCCATAAGTACCAATCCACAAAGCACCAGTGTGATCTTCGTAAACTGCCCTGACATCGTTGTGACTCAGGCTATGGGGATCATTTTCATCGTGTCGGTAATGGACAAAGGTTTCACGAGCGGGATCAAATTTATTGAGCCCATCACCAGTAGCAACCCACATTATTCCGGTATCCTCTTCAAAAAGTGACCAAATATAGTTGGCACTGAGGGTATTAGGATTGCCGGGATCGTGTTTGTAAACGGTAAACTGATAACCGTCATATTTATTCAAGCCATCTTCAGTACAAAACCACATAAAACCCTTACTGTCTTGCAAAACGCACAGCACAGCAGATTGGGAAAGTCCATCAGCAACAGTCAAATGTTCAAATTTGATGGCATTCCCCCCTTGGGCAAACACCGTCTGCGTTAATGCGGTGAATGTAAAAAGCATAGCTTTTGTGATGGTTTTGAAGAAAATTTTCATAATTATCCTAGTCGGTTTTGTATTTGGCGTAGCACATCGAAGGTTCACGCAAAAGTTTTTGCGCGCAAAAACTGTATTTCACGTTTTATATATTAATATGGCCCAAACCTGACAGGTTTTGAAAACCTGTCAGGTTTTTATCGCTCGACATTTTTATGATAAATATTTTGGCCCAAACCTGACAGGTTTTGAAAACCTGTCAGGTTTTTATCGCTCGACATTTTTATGAAAGTCTATAGTTCATTGAAAATAGTGGGGCCATTCGTTGCACAGCTGTTGGGCTTCGGCTTCGCTGGGTATGCGTTGGGCGTAAGCGAGTTTTTGCCAGGCGCGGGTAAGGCCTGAAAAATAGGTTGATAATTCAATGGGTTGTTTTGATTTCACTAGGCGTAAACATTCGTTTTCTGTGGCGCTGTCGTCAATCATGAGGCCGTCGCGTGTTGTGAGTACCGATAGTGCGCCGCGATAGAGTAAACTTAATGCGGCTGAGGCTTCGCCTGATTGCCATAATATCGAGGCTTGTTGAGCAATGTCTTTGGGTAAAACGGCCTTTGTTTCGATCTGATCTAATCGGTGTGGCGTGGCTGTGTATTCTTGAAGTTGAGTCGTTTGTTGTAGCTGTAATGGCTTAAACCAGCGTAATCCATAAATGATCAAGAATAGAAGCCCTACACCTAGCAGTATCCAGAGAAGTAATTCAAACAATTGGGCTATGAATGTGATCAGGTAAGACGAGCTTGAGAAGGTTTCTTCTACCTCTTCCTGTTTTTCGGATTCGCTAGCGTCATCGCCAATATATCTCCAATGAGATTCTTGGCGGCTTGTTTTAAATGCGGGTTGCGAGAGAATGTCATTGATATAGTCTTTTGCCTTTTTGGGATCAACTGATTCAGTTGATTCGGCTAATGCAGCGGGTACCAAGATGAATGTTAAACTGATGAGAATACAACGGATTAAGGCAATAAAGGGATAATTATTAAAATGCACAACCCCGAAGGGGTTGAATGTGAATAGCCCCAGGTGCAACCTGGGGTTGATTAACGGTATTAACGGATAATTAACGGATTTTTTATTTGTCATTTTACGAATTGTATGTAGGGGCAATCCCTTGTGGTTGCCCTTAATAATAAATAGGGGAATGGTGGGCAACAATAACCCGTTACCCACCCTACATTCATTGGGCTAAGTGTGTGGCAATCCGCCGAAAGATTAATTCTATGTCCCAACCTTCCAGATGGGTGCGGCGATTGAGATATAAGGCAAATCCTGCTGCAACATATAAGGGTTCTATGATGCTGATGATTAAAAACATAAAAAGCAAACTGAGGATATCAATCCATAAGGCTTCTTCATAAAATAGCGTATAAAAAAAATCAGTGTTCTCTGTGATGGGCAGCATTAGGTAGGCTAATACAAATAACGATAACTGTAGAAGCACTTCAAAATGTATGCAGACTATTGTGAGCCAGACTGCTGTGGAGCGCGTATTGATTCGTAATAGTCTCCGACGTTGTGAAGCTTTTGGGCCACGTAATCCTTCTAGTTGCCAGACGGGCAAATTAAATGAACGGGCTAATTCAATACGCCCTAAGCTGAGTACCCAAAACAGACGGGTTTTAAAGAGTAAACTGGGCAATATTTTTAAGGTTTGCCGAATAGTGGGCTGTTCGCCAAACAAGGCGCGGCTGAAAAAGTGTAAGAGAATGCGATCATATAACGGTTTTAACCACCATAAGATTAGGGTGGCAATCAAGATGTTTTCATAAAACAGTACGAAAACGGTTAGAAAGAGGGGCAGCATGAGGGTAAACCAGATTTTGTATAACGGTTTCCACCACTGCTGCACCATGCTAAAACCTAAATCAAGGGATTCCCAAGGATTGCGTGGACGAACCACGGCTTGAATACGATTAAGTTGCACGGTTGCGCCCTACTAATAGAAAGTAACTTATCAACAATAGCCATAATGTGCCGCCAACACTATATTTGATCAGGGGATCAAGTGCCATGCTTGATGACCAAAATGCTTCGAGAAAGGCGGCAAGCACTGATAGGCCGATGATGCCATAAATGAGGTAAACACTGTGATTCGCGGCGTGACGCAAGGCCTGTAGACGGGTTAGTCGTCTTGGGGCAATTAAGGCCATGCCGAGTTTTAAGCCGGTGGCACCGGCTAATACAATTGCGATTAATTCAAAACTACTGTGTCCGGCTACAAATGAAAAGAAAGGTTCACTGTAGCCGACGTGTACCAGATGACCGGCAATACAGCCAATGTATAACCCATTGAATAGTAAGAAAAATAAGGTTCCTATACCAAACAGTATGCCACCGGCAAAGGTTTGAAAATCAATACTGATATTATGTTGAATATAAAAGCCGAACATTTCAAAATCACTGTCGGCCTCGCGGTTACGCCCCAGACGTTCGACTGCCGGATTATACATAGATTCTATCATGTTGACTTGTTCTTTATCTAAAAGACTATACACTAAAGCGGGGTTGATTTGTATACTGATAAATATAGTCAGTAATGGGCCGAAAAACAATAGACTTGATAGGCCGACTAAACGCCATTCTTGACGAACACGTTGTGGAAAATCGGCTAATATAAAGTGGATTATTTTAGCTGTCAATCCCGTTTTTGTCTGGTAAAGGTGCTGATGTCCGCGTAATACGAGACGATTGAGTCGTTCGACTAAGTGCGGTGTATAGTGGCGATCTCGTGCGACAGCTAAGTGTTGACAGACTTGTCGATAAAGTTGCGGAAATTGGCCGCTGTTAGCCTGTTTTTGTTTTTTGGGTTGTTCAAGGTGGCTTAACCAACGTTCCAAGTCTTCCCATTGTTGTTGGTGAGCCTTTTCAAAAGTACGTTGTTTCATATTCAATGTGCAATTATCTATTATCAATCATTCAAGAAAGGTTGAACGATTTAATGGTTCGTTATCAATTATTGTCTGATTCCGATTAAACCATTTGCGAGTTGGTAAAGATTTTTGATAGCGGCTTCTTCGGTTTTACCGGTTAATGGGGTGACGATGTTGGCTAATTCAATAAGGCGCCCTTTTGGTAAGTCTTGGGCGCGTTCTGCAAAATTGATAATCGCTTGTTGTTCTGCCAAGGGTAGAACGACTGGCATGGCTTGGGGGGCTACATCAGGAAAATGATCGCCTTTTTTCTTTTTTGAAAAAGGGATCGGTGACAGATTCTCGTCTTCATAAACGACTATTGTGCCGGCCGCTAAATCGCCTAGCCTTTTGAAATCTTTATTCATTATCATGGAAACCAGTCCAAAACCATAGAGGAAGGGTAGAAAATCAACGGCCCGTAATAGGTTGCGTATCATTGAAGCTGACCAATCGACAGGGGTACCTGATTCATGTAAGACTTTGATTTTCATGGCACTTTTTCCGGGCGTTGCACCTTGTTTATAGATTTCAAAGAGTACGGGATAAAACCATTCTATGATAAATATGGAAAGGTACAGTAAGCCTTGGCCCAATTCTCCTAATTGTGTAAACGGAATGGCAAGGATAATATAAACGACGAGACGAATGCCAAAATCAAGTGACCATGCGATAGCGCGTACTATCGGGCCGGCAACTCGCAAGGCTAATTCAATGCCTTCTGGTGTTTCAATAGAACGTGTGGTGTCAAGCATGAAATCAAATCCTTTTCGGATGGGGTAGAGACGCGATGCTCGCGTCTCTTGTATTGCGTCTCTACAATCAATCATTTCGGTGCTGGCGAAATACGCGATGCCAGAGACGCGAGCATCGCGTCTCTACAATTGCTGTGCCGGCGAGCTAGAGACGCGAGGTTGAGACGCGAGCATCGCGTCTCTACAATTGCTGTGCCGGCGAGCTAGAGACGCGAGGTTGAGACGC
>QNEL01000419.1 GCA_003645185.1 Candidatus Parabeggiatoa sp. nov. 3 | reverse complement strand
AGCAAACAACAGCCCGACAAAAAAGAACGTTTGGAAAGAGGCCCTATTATTGTTTGTCTCGATACTTCAGGTTCAATGCAGGGTACCCCAGAAAGGGTGGCTAAAGCACTGACGCTAGAAGCCATGCGTGTCGCGCATCAGGAAAAACGCGCCTGTTATCTGTATGCGTTCAGCGGCCCTGAACAAGTCATAGAACATCAATTAGAATTAACGGAACACGGATTAACCGAATTTATGGCCTTTCTGATTCAGTCTTTTCATGGTGGCACCGATATTCAAGCCCCTCTCGAAAAGGCGGTAGCCAAACTAGATACTTCAGAATGGAAACGCGCTGATATTATGATAGTCACCGATGGCGAATTTTCTGTACCTGCCAATATCGTTGAACTGATTAATAAAGCCAAAGAAAAGGATAAATTGCGAGTACATGGGGTATTAGTAGGGGGGTGGAATAGTTCGGCTATAGAGAAACTTTGTAATCCCGTTCATCGGTTTTCTGATTGGCAAGTATTTTAATTCAAGCAAGCAAACTAAAGTTGGAACGTAAAGCCACAAGATATAACTACAAGGATTATTTATAAGAAAGGATTAAATCATAGCTTTTATGAAGTATGTGAGTATCGTGAGCCTTTTGATGTTTGAGATTGTTTTTATTTATGAAAGTGTTCATGATTTCAGTTTCGTTACGATCTTATCCTTTCTTATAAACAATCCTTGTAGTTATCTCTTTGTAGTTATCTCTTTGTAGTTATCTCTTTGTAGTTATCTCTTTGTCGTTATCTCTTTGTCGTTATATATCTTGTCGTTATTCTAAGCGCGAAAATAGCCCTGCACCCATTCGTTTCTCCCCGTAATTCGTTGTACTCGCTTTCCAGATGGTTCATGGCACGGTTTTGTCAAACCGTGCCTTTAATGTTTACCCGCTTTGGTATCCATCAGATCAAAATTCAATATTCGATGTTCAAGTTTTTGCGCGCAAAAACTTGAACATCGAATAGCAATTACCTCTAGTAAGTGATGTTTTTACGACAATTTTCCCTTGAAGCTGTCCAAATCAGGGCTTCGCAGGGCATCGGTTGATTACACTATCAGCCTATTCACAATGACAGAATTATCTAAGTTGTTATCACAATACGGTACTGGAATCGTTAAATCAATATAATTCAATTGAATGGTGGACAACAAAAAACCGTTGCCCACCCTACAGTTTGCAACGCCAATTCAAAAAACCAATCCAAACGCTTGCCCACTGTGGCAAAACATTTTGTTCCCAGTCTCTCGTAGGGTGGGTAAGCGGGCGCCACATACTCAAACCTAATCCAAAAAACCTACCACCCGCTTGCCCACCATCCCATCTTAAACAAAAAAAAAGCCCCTCAGCTTCGTAGCCAAGGGGCTTAACTAACAACAAGATGACTCACCACCCACACAATCCCTATCTCATGATTGGTATGTGGAGGTTGATCTCAACAGAAGGTATGTGACTACCCACCTACGCTTGCTTAATTATTTTTAAATAATATTTGTTGTCTCGCAACATTTGAGCGTATGACAGTAAAGTCTTTCATAGGATTTTTACCTTTTTCAACATACACAGCAAAAAAGGAATAAGTTCCGCCATATCCCGGTGTGATTACAAAATCTAATACTCGATGCTTTGCATCTGAACGAGATAATTCTGTGACAAATGCTTGTGGGCCTCCAAATTTGTTAAAGGGATCATCTGTCAAAAACAGTCGATCCCCACTTGGAAGTATAATTGTTACCCATAAATCAACACGGCGAGAAGCCGCAGTAACGTATCCTTTCAAATCGATTTGAAGATGATCACCAACGGAATAAAGGGATTTATCCATTCCCTCAAAGTCTAATTGAAATTGTTCTTCTACTTCCTTAGATGCGTCTTCATCATCTGGATAAAGGTTAGGATCTTTCCGAACAGCCAAGGTGGTTTCTGCTTTCGCAATGTTTGAACGTATTACGGTGAAGTCTTCCATAGGGTTTGTACCTTCCGCAACGTACACAGCATAAAGCAAATAATCGCCTCCGACTCCTTCAGGAATTTTTTCAAAAGTTAGCACCCTATGATCATCTTGAGTTTTTTCTGTTCCATCTAACTCCTTTAGAAAAAATTGGGGAGTCTCACTCAATGGATTAAAAGCACCAGTAACAAACCAATTTACACCATTAGGACGTTTAACCACTACCCATAAATCCACCTGCATTTCAGGATTGGAAATCTCATCCAAACTTTTTACCACATCTATTTCAAGTTTCTCACCAACACGATAATCTGCTTTGGCCCCTTGAAACTTTAACATAGAATCCGTCTGCGTAAATTCGACACATCCTAATGGAAAGTTTGGAAGACAAGATTGCTGGGATGCAGTCTCGGCAGTTGCTGGGATACCGGGTAAAAATACTAACATGACAAGCAACAACAAGCCTTGAAAGGCAATATTTTGCCTACCCTTACCCCTTATTAGGGTATTCTTCATAAAACCTCCTTACATTAATGGAGTTAAGAAAAAAATTGATAACTCTAGTGAAAAATGAACTCAAATTATCAATCAATACAATTATCAATCAATACAATAACATACGACAACTTAACGCGAATTCAGGATGTTCTCCTCATTCTAAATTTCCATAAATATCACCTCCTTAGCTATAGAATTTATTTTGTGGCACTCCAAGCGGGCCGCAAAATAACAATGCACTCCAAGTGGCCGCAAAATAACAATGCACTCCAAGTGGGCTGCAAAATAAATTTGGAACTAAAATCAAATTGGTACTTCATTCAATCGGGAAACGTTATAACTGAGTCATTAAGATTTAACGGTTAGACAAAACCGTTGTTGCTCTCGCAAAATTTGACTTAATAACCCCCAAATCATCAATCGGATTTTTACCTTCTTGGACATACACCGCATAAAGGGTATAATTTCCACCCAATCCTGGAGAAACTGTAAAATCCAATATTCGGTGCGTCTTGTCTTCTAGTTCTAAAGACGATCTAAATGCTTTTCCTTCTGAACTAAATGGCTCCTTTATAGAAGGTACGCGAAATAGAAAACGATTATCAGGCAATTGAACCGCTACCCACAAATCAACACGTTCAAAACGGTTATCGACTTCCAGATTCTCTATCAAATCAACTTCGAGTTTTTCATCCAGCTTATAAAAAGGTTTCAATCTGACAAAGACTAACTGTTCATCAAAGATAATCGTCTGAGTGCTAGTGCCTTCACCCATTTCATCTGTCACTTTCAAGGTGAGGGTGTACTTGCCCTGTTTTTCAAAAGTCAAACGGATAGTTTGCCCAGTTCCACTTTGACCATCGGAGGTTTCCCATTGGTAATCAGCGATTTCTCTGTCTTCATGACAACGGGTTTCTGCCTCTGCTTCTATTGTGAGCGGTGTTTCACTATAAGAAAAAGTGAAGCAAGCTTCTGGGCCACCTTCTAGTCGATTAAACGTGGCCGTCACAATTTTTGTTTTGTCCAGAGAGACTGAACAAGTCTCAGTTATTCCAGAACAATCCCCATTCCAGCCCACAAACTGAGAATCCGCAGCGTGGTTAGCCGTTAAGGTAACGGGAGTATTTTTATCATAAGCATTACGACAAACCTTATCCGTTTTATAACAATTGTGTCTTGTCTCTACAGGTTCCAAGCTGACATGGCCTGTACCCGTGCCATCTATGATAACCTTAAGAAAAGGCTTGGAAATAAAGCGGGCTATCACAGTTTGTGTCTGACTCATTTTGACGGTGCAAATTGTCTCATTGACAGTGCAAGGGCCACCCCAACCTTCAAATATGGCCTCATCAGACGGTCTCGCTGTCAAAGTCACTGCTGTGTCTTGTGCATATTGCTCATCGCAATCGTCACCACAATCAATACCCGCTCCAATGACACGCCCCTTGCCATCACCGACTTTTTTGATAACCAAGTTTTCATATTCACGTCCTTGTTGAATTATGATAAAGGTTTTTCCGGCAAGGATGAGTTTCCCTTCACGTTTTTCATTGTCGTTATTGGGATCAAGCGAATAAGTGATATGACCCTCGCCATTGCCGTTGAAGCCAGAAGTGATAGTCAACCACTCTTTATCAGTCTTAGCATCCCATGGACATCCTTTGGGCGCGCTGACATTCATATTGCCATGACCCCCATCAGCATTGTAATGAATGTTATCTGTAGAAGTAATCGTGTAGTTGTCGTAGCAAGAAGTAAAACTGGCTGTCACCGTTTGAGGCTGAGTCATGGAGACTTCGCAAGATGTGGGTATCGTATTACTTGAACAACCATTCCAGGCGCTAAAGACGGCATCACTATTTGCTTCAGCCGTTAAAATAACAGAAGCACCTTGATCATATTCTCGGCTACAATTATGACCACAATCAATACCATTTCCTTTGACAGTACCGCTACCTATACTACTAACAGTCAGGGTATATGTCGGTAAACCGACATTGATGGTTTCTTGTGCTGTATTGCTACTTGCTATACCAGATTCATCAACGACGACCAAATTAATTGTATAACGACCGGCATTTGGATAGCTGATTTGAGGTGTGGCACCTGACAAGGGTTGCTTGTCAGAAGAAGTCCACTCATAACGATCAATACGGTTGTTTTCAGGATCCGTTGATTCAGTCGCATTTAAAAAAACGGTGAGTGGCGCTTTCCCTTCTAAAGGGGTTGCTGTAAAAGAGGCTGTCGGTGGTTGATTGCCAGTTTGATTGACAGAAAATGTTTCTCGCGTTTGGGATTCTCGCTTGATAGTGATAGTAGCATCGCGAACAGTCTGGTTTGGATTGAGTTTGACTGAATACTGGATTGTACCATTGCCATTGCCATGACTATCACCCTCAATACTCAACCAATCCGGTTGATTACTTTCTGCTTGCCATTGACAGCCGTTGGGACTAATAATCTTTATCGTACCCTGATGGAGATTAGCATTAAACTGTTCAGTCTTGCTTCCCTCTATTTGATAATCGCACTGTTTGAAGTTTGCCATCACTGAGAGAGGTTGAGTCATTTGAACATGACATGAAGGCGCGTTAGCAAAATGACTACAATCCTCAGTCCAGCCTGTAAAAATTGAACCTGTTGAGGGTATCGCCTTTAAGTTGACTAAAGTGTCTTTTGGGTAGGTTTTGGTGCAAGAAGGCGGGGTACATTCCTCAGCATGATCTACCTTGACGCGCCCATTATCCGTACTCTTAACGATTAATGTATACAACGGTGGTAACACCTTAATGGGTTTTGACTGAGTCGCTGTAGCACCCTCTTCGTCCTTCACTGTCAACGTGATAGTGTAGTCCCCTTCTTTATCATAGAGAATTGTGGCTTGTTCATTTAATTGAGACAAAAGTTGGCCACCATGATTCCAACGATAACTTGAAATAGGCCCATCAGGATCGGTTGACGCAATCGCATCTAATTTGACCGTAAGCGGTGCATGATTGTCTTGCGAAGGCTCAATACGATGAATAGTAAAGTCTGCGATAGGTTTTTGATTGCCTTTTTGACATATTTTAACAGGCGGTTTTTTTGCAAGCGTTAAATTACCACAACGCGGTTCCGTGCTACTATTATTCGTCAATGAAAAGTTGAGTGTCTGGCTACCTTTGTAAGGGTTACTACCGATGATCAACCAATCACGATTACTCTCAATTTTCCAAGTGCATTCTTCAGCAGAAGCCGAAACGTGTACTTGGGCACCACCACGCTGCTTGCCAAACTCATTAAAGGTTTTGGGTTCAAGATCAGAAGAACAAACGTCAACGAGCACTGTTTGACATTTTTTGTCTTGGAGATTATCACTGTCAGTGACGACAAGACACACATCGTGTTTTCCCTGATCAAATATCCAAGTCAATTCGTTTTCTGAACCTGAATGATTTTGACCATCAGAGGCCGTCCAATCATAATTGAGGGTGATTCCGTCAGGATCATAAGAACCACTACCCTCTAACTTTACCGTGAGTGGTGCCACACCTGATGTAGGTGATAGCTTAAGACTCGCCACTGGCGGGATAATCTTGGAGGTAGCATAGACAATAAACTCATTTCCTACACGTTCACAGCTAAGATTGACATTTTGGTTATCGGTGCTGAAGGCATGACATTGAACATCTGGAATTGCAACATCCTTGGACTGACTAACAGGAATCTCAAGAATTCTCAAGAGCTCCTGTTTTTCTTGAGTATAAGGAATTGAACTTGGATAGGGCCCATATTTTTTGCTTTGTGGAGTAGGTGTGCCACCAAAAAAGGTAGCCTTTGCCGTTACATTACATGTTCGACATTTGAGATGATATCTATCATTTGCGGAATAGATTTCAAATTCCAATTGCCCTTCATAATTATTAAGGGTGTGTTCATTTGCTAATTCTGTCCAAGCAGCACCGACTTGACGGTATTTAACACTTCGACTCTTGCAGTTCTTACTAGCAGAAACATCTTTGTTTAAGATCACATCTTGTTGGAAAGGGATATTCACACCAAATAGTTTTGTTTCACTATTATGACAGCTATTTGGGCCACTACTGCCACTAGCGGTAGCCGTAGCTGACTCGGTCACTTTTTGATACTTGTTCCACGATACATCGACTTCCATATTAAAATTGATATCGTTATCAGCAAACCCAGTTGTAGGCACAACACTATTTGCAAGCAATGTTAATATGACAGCACATGTTGATGTAAACCGCCACCGCCTATCAGGTAGCCCCCATTGACTGTTCCACGGAGGAACACGTTTTCGTCGTACATAAGCAAACATTAGATTTTCCTCATGTGTTGTTAAACTCTTAATGACATTAAAGTATGACTCATTTCTTTCTAGCGATATTACCGAAATGGCTATTACTGATAGCCCGATTGACATCTCAGGCTTTCAAAAAAGCCGATACGACTTCATCTGAAATTTGGAGTGTTTCACATGGCCGTGCGAATCAGTTATCAGTTATCATATTATGACACTTCAATGATGAGTTATCAGTAATATGCAATAATTCAAAGAAAATGAATGAAAGGCGCATATTTTGACTGATTAAATTCATGCTGTCCTTGACATAGGTCAGTTTTCGGTCTGCAACGAAAAAAATTTGTGGCGAAGGGTTTGCAATTTGCAACCTTGTATCTCAATCAATGTAAACGATTGAAAATATTATATTTT
>QNEL01000418.1 GCA_003645185.1 Candidatus Parabeggiatoa sp. nov. 3 | reverse complement strand
TTATTCGTAGGGTGGGTAAGTGGGCGTTTTGATATTCGTTTAGGCCTTAAATCTTACCGCCCACTTGCCCACCATTTGCCCACCATAATCGCACCGGTTTTGTAGAACAACCTGCCTATTAATTGCAAATAAATCAATAGGTTATCGCGCCATGCCAAGAGTACGAGACATAAAAAAAGCCCCTTGTCACAAGACTTGGGGCTTTGTAGGGTGAATGGAGCAAAACACGCCATTACGGATTTTTGCTTTTGAGTTTACCAGCGAGGTGTTTGATTAACCGCTTCTGGTCTAAAAACGAAATTCACTTCACTCATTTCGTTAGAACTGAAATGAGGTTTCTGTGTTGGTTTGTCTGGAGAGTTTTCTCTCCTTTCCTCCACAACAGCTTTGCCTACTTTATCAAATAACTCAAAAACAAATAACCCAGGTTTAGAGATAAAATAAAGTAACTTTTCTGTATAAACACTGTTTTTTTGTTCATCCTTGAACGCAGTCGCTGAACTATATTTTGCTGTAGCATAACCTAAAAACGTGTATGGAGGTATCTCTTTTCCTGGATTTGATCCGCTAGTTGCTGGCTTTTTCTCTTCAGAGTCTGCAATTTCGCGCTCAACACCTAATGAAACATTTCCATCATTGTCATTGTGTTCATTATTATTGGGTGGAATTTGTAAGTCTGTACGACAGGCATCAAGAATAACAAAATTAATACGTTTCTTTATACTTTTTAATGCTTCATCGTTATACACCTCATACACCTTTGTTCGTGTAAAAGCATTCTCCTTCAAATATTCTTCTTTAGACAAGTTTTCGGTTTTCATTCCTATGGGAACTAGATAAGTTTCATTACCTGATGTGAGCCCATGTCCTGCATAATAAAAGAGTGCTACCAAAGTATTCTCTTTTTCTGTTGTTTTATCTTCTGTTTCTGTATTGTTTGCTTGAACAAAGGTATTTGCTTCTTTTTTCAGAAGTGCTTTAAAGGCTTGAAGTGCAACTTCCATCTGCTTTTTATCAGCGTTTTTAACTTGTAATACATGAAAACCTAAACTTCTCAATGTATTAGTCATATCTTCAACATCTTTCTTTACACTAGGTGCATTTATCCAATCTTTTAAGGGCTTATCTTCCTGAGCCTCTTTTGAATAATCAAAATTACCAATCACTAAAGCCACACGTCGTTCTCCTTGGACACCTTGAGTCGGAAAAGATGTACACCCTTGAAATAAGGATGTTATTAGCAAGCATAATATCAGAGTACGCATGATTGATTTCTCCATAAATTGAAAAAAAGCGATCTGGACAATTTGAATCGTATTCAAAAATCATAAACCCAGTTTAATGAAGCCTTGAGACTATACACTTGTTCTTCAACAAATGTTCTCGGCACAACACTACCTAAATCACTCTCTGTTATACCCATATCCATTGTATAGTAATAACCATCTAATGAAATACCATAAGTCAACTTTCCATAATTAAGTCTGGTAAGTAAACCATTCAATGAAACCCCACCTCTCCAAGCGGTCGTTGAGTTGATAGTCTGTTCATTGGGAAAGGATTGTTCACCAACAAACGCTGTAAAATCGTATTTACCTTTTAATCCACCATAAGCAAGGTAGAAGCCCAGTTTATGTTGATTCTTCTTATCAAGTGGGCAAGTATAAGCAGGTCCCACAAACCAACCAGCTGTCTTAAAATGACTTTCACTTCTAGTCACGTCCATCATTTTTGAATCTTCTATATCTTTGATTGTGATAAGATGAGCATCTGTTTTACTCCACTTGTAACCAGCAAAGACAGAGACATTTTTATGTAAAAATGGAGGTTGCCAACCTACAGTGATTGCAAAATCATCACGATTAAATGCCGAATTGACATTTTCTAATTCTTCCAAGCCTTCATCAACTGTGCGTGAAAAAAAACCATCTCTAGCTTTATCAGACCATTGCCCATATAGATCAAGGGAAATATTGTTTAGAATAGGAAGATTAATAAGATTACCAGTAAACCCTGCACCAATAAAAGGTATGTTATCACTGAATTCCTCCTGATTAAAAGGATCAGCATACTTGTAGGCCATCATTCCCGTCATTGCCCTAAATTCAACTGACTTACCTATTTTGTTATTAGGCTCGAACTTATTTTTTTTGATGAAATCATCAATTTCAGCATCTGATATTTTAGATTTGATCCAAAAGTTTTGGTTTTTCACAGAAACATACCTGACATGGGCAGGATACCCTTGTTGATCTGTAATCTCCCGCGGAATATTGATGACATGCTTTTTCTTCAAATTCTCAATAAAAGCGGCCCTTGCATAGATTTTGAGGGTGCCCGTTTCTGTCGCTTTCAATGTTAGGTTCATTGTTTTTTCTTCACCAGCGAACCACTGGTTGTACCAGTTTTCTACCATCATCTCTTTGGTTGGCTCAAGACAATGGATATGGCCTACACAATAAACCTTTGAACCTATGCCATACTCAATACTTTCCTCATCTTTTTCGACAATTTCTACTTCTGAAGAAAACGATACGATAATGCTACCTTGTACTGTTTTATCAAGAGGATTTCTAGCCACTAAGTCAAGTGTCACAATTTCTCCGGGCTTAACTTCACTCTTATCCAACTTCACTGTTAAATCAGTTTCAATGCCTAACACATTCGCAAAATAGACGGACAGTAGTATCAGTAAAAAGGCTTTCACATTTTTTCTCATTTTGTTATGAACCTGTCAAACAAGGGCTAAATAAAATAACATCATTTAAACTGATTAATCCTAACATTACGCCTCTATTGGAGTTATTTTTCATCCGAGGGTTGAAAATATTCAAAACGAATAGCATTACCCCCTTGAATCAAGGTCATATAAATATTTTGAATTTTATCTTTATCAAGCCATTTTCCTTCACTTGAAGCTGAAGCTTCTTGAAATTCTTTTAATTGCACTTCAGGAATATAAAGTATGCCAAAATGTTCCGTTTTTGAAGAAAAATAAGAGTAAGTCGTATCAGAAACTAAATTGCCTTTGTCGTCTATCAATCCACAAATAACCGGATTATTTTGGCAGTTTTGAGTAACGTCTTTTGCGGCTTGTGTAGCCTGATTAACCGTTATATCACAAGAAGCGGGATCGTTTTGACATTGCGCTATTCCTGCTTGGGTTGAGCCATCCTTGGGATCGACTATAATCTCACAAGAAGCGGGATCGTTTTGACATTGTGCTATTCCTGCTTGGGTTGAGCCATCCTTGGGATCGACTGTCATCTCACAAGAAGCGGGATCGTTTTGACATTGCGCTATTCCTGCTTGAGTTGAGCCATCCTTAGGATCACCTGTAATCTCACAAGAAGCGGGATCGTTTTGACATTGCGCTATTCCGGCTTGGGTTGAGCCATCCTTGGGATCGACTATAATCTCACAAGAAGCCGGATCGTTCTGACATTGCGCTATTCCGGCTTGGGTTGAGCCATCCCTTGGATCAACCGTTATTTGACAGGACATAGGATTTCTCTGACACTGCAATATGCCAGCTTGAGTTGACCCATCTGTATTTTGATTGACCGTGATCCCACAAAGGGCAGGATTTGAACGGCATATTGCTTTGCCCTGTTCAGTGGACCCATCTGTATTTTGATTGAGCGTTATTCCACAAGAAATAGGGTTTGAACGGCATATTGCTTTGCCTTGTTCAGTGGACCCATCTGTATTTTGATTGATCGTGATTCCACAAGAAGCGGGGTTTGAACGGCATATCGTTTTGCCCTCTTCAGTCGAACCATCTGTATTCTCATTGATCGTGATTCCACAAGAAGCGGGGTTTGAACGACATATCGCTTTGCCTTCTTCAGTCGAACCATCTGTATTCTGATTGACCGTGATTCCACAAACGCTTGGATTAGAGCGGCATTCTGCTTTAGCAGACTCATAAATTCCCGCACATCTTGAGCTTGTAGGGTTTTGTTGACAATACTGAATACCCGGATCAAGTACATCAGCTAAAGCTATTTTTCCCAACAGGCTAACCAAAATAATGCCACTTACGACAAAAATGGCGCTATTTTTTTGGATAAATTGCATTATAATCTCCATTAACAAAAGTCAAATTCGTCTGACAAAAACATTTAAACAAAAACACAGAATCAATCCAAATGTTTAAATGTTCGACTCTCAAAACATAGGGAAGTCTCACATTTAAGGAGGTTTTTTTGTTCATCATTTCCAAGCTTATCACTTTTTGGTCGAGATTCAAGCAAATCTTCATATTCCTTTTCCAATTCCTGCAGCTGTAATTCTTCTTTGGAAACTAGAACGTGAATTGTTTCATCCCCAGTATTTTCATCAAGAGTAAAATATTTACCCTTACCAGGCACAAAATAAGTCTGCCCTGCTTTTACAGGATTACGATTCTTTTCCCAATCTGCTTCACCTTTGAAGTAGTTTCGATCTAGAGGAAATAAAGTAAACAACGGATCACTACTATCATACTGAAAAATATACACATGACAGTCTTGTTTAGGCGTAAATTCAATTGTGTAATCATCACCTGAATGTAATTTACTACCCTCTTTTAGAGGACGGAGAGAAACTTCTCCATTTAAACGATAACTATAATTCAAAGCAACTTTAAGATAATCATCTTTTTTGGGGGCCTTCTGTTTTTCTTGCTCACCACGAATTTCCTGATTAATCCCCAGGCCTATTTCATTATCAGATTTTTCGTTTCCAACACATCCTGATAAAAACACTAATAATACTAAAAAAATCAATCTCATAACTTAACCCTTTAGAAGTCAAAATAAACCAATAAAAAAGCTGGGATGGTGGGCAAGCGGGCGGTTACATCTGGGTTTATATTGAGTTTTTTGGTGCCCGCTTACCCACCCTACAAATACTGGGGTGAAAAAAAAGTCATCCTGTTCCTGAAATTTAAGATAACACCCCAGGGCTAATCTCTTATAATTAGCCAATGTATCAATATATCAGTATTTTGAAAACAAATAAAAGCAAAATAACAGATGCATTCCAATCGGGCCGCAAAATAAATTTTGCACTCCCAGAGGGCCGCAAAATAAATTTTGCACTCCAAGCGGGCCGCAAAATAAATTTTGCACTCCCAGAGGGCCTTCAAGATATGTTGTTAGTTTTGCATCGCCTCACTGATGTTTAAAGGTTAGGGTATTGCTGAATACGCCTTTATCTTGCAGGTTGAGCGACTTGAAAACCCAATTATCACTGTCTTGTTGTTTGCAAGCTTGATCAATTTGTTGATATTCTGGCTTCAAATCATGATTGGTTTTAAAAGCCAAAAAGTATATTTTTTCAAAACCAAGCTGCTCTTCTAAAATCCAGTGTCGCTTTTCATTAGGTAAATAATAAGTCGTATTCGCACTAACGGGATTTTGTCCAATTCTGACATCTACTGTACAGGGGAATAATGTATAGTCTTTGTGTTGTTGGTTATCAGTAAACATATGAAACACATAGACATAACTATCTTCACTAGCCCTAAATTGGATTTTATACTGATCCCCAGAATACAACACAGCATTGTCATGAAGTGGTTTGAAATCACTCTCGCCTTCAGAACGATAACTATATTTGACCTCAACGTGTAATTCTGATTCCTTATGTTCTGATTCCTTATGACCACAAGATGGTTTTTCATCATATTTAAAGGTCATAACGGGTACAGAAGTCGTCAACCAACTGTCTTCTTTTTCTTGCCAAGCTGACTGCACTGCATCTATTAACTTAGTACGTGAATTGTCATGTTTTGCAGTCCCTTGCGGATTCTTTTGGATGTCCTCATACAACTCATCTAATTGATCATTAGGCGCGTTGAAACTCAAAAAATAGATTTTTGTTCTACCAGTATTCTTATCAATTTGTTTAACCGGCAAAGAGTAAGACGTATCCACACGCACAAAGGGAGTGCTTTGCTCTTCTTGATTCACAGAGTGTTCTATCGGAATGAGACGATAAATCCGTTTACCATTATCAATTTGAAAAATATAGACGTATTTGTTTTCTTTATTGGGTAAATGGGCAGTTAACCAATCCTCTTTTTTCTGGGGTATAAACTCCATTTTGTAATCGCCCTCAGAATATAATGTATTGCGATTTTGGAGTGGTATAAAATTTTCTTCACATGGACTGCGATAGCGATGATATACGTCAAATTGCAATGAATCCATTTCAAGAAAAGGACATTCTTTATCACTGTAACATGTTTTATAACAGGCAAAAGCGGCAGCCCCTATAGCGGTTATTATGCCCACAATGGCCCCTAATGTATTTAGCTTTTGCAAAAAAGTCTTTTCTTCCATAAAGTCTTAACTTAATAAATATCAACTACAATAAATAATGAATTAGCATTATATTTTGTAATACAAATGATTATTGCAAAGACATTCCAAGCCTCAAAAGTAGGCAAAGTGTCCATAGTATTTATACGTTATTTGCATTGATTTAATGTGAGGAGACAATTTTGCCTATCCTCAGCCGCTCAAAAATAAATAAAGCCAAATAACATTCACTAAAATTGGGCTGCAAAATAAATTTTGCACTCCAATCAAACTGCAAAATAAATTTTGCACTCCAATCAAACTGCAAAATAAATTTTGCACTCCAATCAGGCCATCAATATTTTATATATTGACGTTTTTTTAATGCGTCTTTTCAAACGGATGAGCCTAATAATTAATTAGCCCCTTGCCTAATCCCCATTTTTTCTTTACAATACCCGCCCTCATGAGATACCACGACTTTCACTGCGCTTTATAACACGGCAGTAGTAAATCACGGCGCGTCATCCAACGTTGAACTTTTGAACAAAATCACTAATGATGATTAGTGAATCGCATTAGGATTCATTAGGAAAACGCATAATATTTTCAGACTTGCTGAAGTGGGGCGCAATATTAAAATAAACGATTTATAAAAACCACTAATGATGATTAGGGATTTATATTAGGTACATTAGGGATTTTTGCTACAGAGCGTTTTAAGACTTAACTTTGTCACTGTGCAAAAAAAATGACGCAAGCTCAACAAAAATGCAATTTAGATAATTGTTTATTAGGATTTATTAATATTGTTCAGAATAGTTAACAATTGCACTTTTGATGATAGAGTGCATTTGGATTAAGGATTGATTAGGAAAATAGATATGGTTTTAAAGACTTGCCCAAGTGGGAGTCTT
>QNEL01000417.1 GCA_003645185.1 Candidatus Parabeggiatoa sp. nov. 3 | reverse complement strand
TTGGATTATAAATTAATCATGTTTTTGATTATATCATATCAATTAGTCATTCTCAAATCTCAGTGTTCTTATCATAACCGATTGATTTTTAATGACTTTAAATTTTGAAGACGATATAAGTCTATGAAATACAAAAGATAATTATTAAGGGACAAGTCTAATGTAAAAAATTAAGCCGCGAGAGGTAAACCATATTGATTGATTTTATCCCAAAACTGTTTCCATCGTCCTTTTGAAAGGACCAGAGAGCGTAAACTTAAAGACTTCAATCGTGACTGACTCTTTTTGTGAAGAAATTATTTGAGCTGACATTTGTAAATATCTCTTGGTGAAAGTGAGGCGGCGCATCATACAGCATCAATTACATTAAGTCAAGGTCACACTCGTATCAGATACGAGGGTGTAATTAAAACTCACATTGAGCGGGTATGATATAGTGATCCTATTTGATTTGTAAAGTGAGTTTGGGGCACTGGTTCAGTTCTATGTTTCCCCTAATAACTGGTATTTTGTCAAAAAATTGAAATTAAGCGAATAATTGGGCCATCAACAGGTCAGGGACTTCCAAAAAAATAATATACCCATAAAAATAATAAACTTATATAATACATGGTTAAATAGTAACGAAGCTGAGAAATTTATCGCATAATCTCATTGAGTTCCGGGCCTCCCCAAAAAATAACAGCAAAAACGTCAAATATGGTAAAATTCGGCCGAGGTTAACCATCAAGTGGTTTTGCCTTGTTACCAAGCAAATTTATTATAAATATAGAACAAATTAATTTGAGAACAGAAAATGCGACCCATCTCTCACTGGCATAATGCTCACGTCCCATTTCGGTAAATTCTTGGACCTTTGAATTCTCATTTCATAAGGTTCCATTTCAATTTTTGTCAGTGTAACACCGTGTTGCTAAACTTCATCCATAAGATAAACAACCGGTTGTATGCCTTTCCAAGTCATTGTTTTAGCCCACTAAATCGCTTTTTGTTACATAATTAAGCTTTCGTCCCATTCCAGTGTTGTTCTAAAATACCAAAACACCGTTCAACCGGATTATATAGGCTCAGATATGGAGGATAATAAACTAATCGAATGGTTAGGCCGGTTTTATCTGCGAATTCAGTCATTCTCTTGATAAATTGGGTTCTATGACTTTGAATATGGGAACCGTTATCTAAAGTGATAACTAATTCTTCTATGTTATTATGACGTTCTTTAGCATCTAACCACCACTTTTCTAAACAATCTACTATAAAATCACGGGGTTCAACTTGCGTTCCCAAAAATGATAGTCTGAGAATCGTAGCATGGTTCCAAAATACCAACGGGTACTAACTTTTCATCGGGTTCAAAATCATGATCAAGTGCTTTAATTTCACACCGAGATTTCCCTTCTATAGAAAACTCACCAATAGAAAGTTTCGCTTTAACATCAATTGATATCCTCTTCGATATTTCATTGGCATCTGATTCACTAACTGCTTGCTTTACATTATCAAAAATTTCAGGAATGAAAGGGATTTTTTTGATTGGCTTAGTTTTCTGAACCGGTTTTAATTGATACCCTAACCGATTTAGAATGTTACCTATAGTATTCTCGGTGGGTAATTGAGCATCTGTGTACCCCTTTTCATCAATCAAAGCTTGGCACACTCTTTTTGTGGTTATTATCGAATAGGCCAGCGTGGGTCTAAAACGAGGTTCGGCCTGACTTTTAGGATCAACAAGAGAACGGATATCCTCTTCAAGGGTTTTCAATTTTTCTGATGTTTTTTTATTGCCACGAGCTTTGTAATTATCTATACATTTGATACCTATCAAAGATTCTTGTAATCCTTTATTGACAGTCACTCGGCCCCATCCAAATTCTCTCTCGGCTTTCCGAGCGTTTCCTTCCAAAAATTCAGTGGTGATTTCCGCCATATATTCTCGGATTGAAGCCCCCGTTAATTTCCGTGCTGCGTTTTTAATAACTGACTTTAGGGCTTCTATTGGGTTATTTGGTATTTTCATCTGAGATATTCCTTTGAGATATTTCTTAAATAGAATTATTTTATTAGTAAATGGTTTTTATCGTTGTGGGTATATTATTTTTTTGGAGGTACCTCAGTAAACGAAAACCCTATAATACCTATCCACAAAGAAAGTATTGTGTCCAATATCGGGAAACTGGATTGGAAAGTCTTTGATTTTTAATGAGATTCTGATATAAAATACGGTGTAAATGTGTGTATTTTTGAACCAGACACAAACGGATAGGTGGTAGGGATGGGTAGGGGAATGGTGGGCAACCCGTTACATGCCCACTACAAAACGGACTGGGATAATTTATTTTTGGGATATGCGAGACGTGATTTTAACTTTAAAAAACAGACGATGAACATGGAAAGGGACGAGCAAGCCGATAAAACACTAGAACGAACAAAGCTTACCCTATTGGTAAGCTAAGCCTGGGCGAACACGATCAGGCTGCCCCTACAGCCCCTAAATACGCTGGGTTTTGTAGGGGCAAACCGACGTGTCTGCCCTTAATTTTATCTAAAAGCGTTTATTCCACCATTAGCGTTTCACCATTTGCATTTTTCAAAGCATTATAAGTGGGCATGGTATCCTCATTAGTGAGGCCTATACCCCCTATCATCTCCGCTACATTAGCCTCTGGATGAATCCCCAAACCGTTTTTAGGAATTGAAAAAGTAGGCATAATAGGACATTCCCAAGCAAATCCTTTCTTATCTGTAGAGGGGGGGTTTGCTACAACAGTTGTGACTTTACCTATTTTATACTCTCCTTTGGGCAGTACACCCTTCCCATGACTACCACTGACAGCGGGCCACGAATTAGTCGGTGATTCTAATTTACCACTGCGAAAATACCAACTCATTGTTTAGATCTCCGGTTCAAAACAGTTTGATTTATTATAACGGATTTTGGGAAAGGCGAACACGCCTGTTCGCTCATATCCGATCTTGATACTGTTAGAAATATTTAAAAGGGCAAACACACAGGTTTGCCCCTACGATATTCTGTGTTTGTAGGGGCAAGCCCTTGCGTGTTCGCCCCATTGTCATTGAGTCTGGCGTGATGGATTAAGCATGTACCTGAAAATCATCTTCTCCGGTTTTACCCGATATCACATGATTAAATTCAATCTTACGATAACTGTATGAGATGGTCTCTTCATGCTCACGATAACCCAAACTTTGATCGGTGATCAGGGGGGTATGGGCGGTAATATCGACGATGATGGCATCTGTCAAGGTAATGGTATAATAATGTTCTTGTTGTCCTTGTACATTAGTCCGCCAAAATTTGAACTCGCACTTGGGTAACATTTCACCGCTACACACCGAATTAGCCAATAAGGGGGAGGCGGCATCAAGTGGCTTTGTGATTCGTAGGGCTTGATGCACACGATTACCTGTGGGCTGCCCACTTCTTGGATCACAAGGCACTGTAATGTTGTGATCAAAGGCAAATACTGTCGATTCGTCGGTATGATCTGATTGAAATTTATTGCCTATACTATCAGCACTATTAGCACTTGCCGTGATGTTGCCTTGTTTTGAGCCTTGGACACTCATGTAAATTGCACCTGGCATGTTTTGTACTCCTTTTTAATTAATTATAGGTAGGGATTAAAAAAATTAGGGCTGTTTTTGGTGATGTTTTTAAGTTCGGCTTACACACAACAAAAAAATCCAATTCATCACCTGACAATATTGATTAACAATTTGTTGTACCTCTTCTACACAAAAAATGGGCCAATTTGCCTAAAAAAGTATTAAACCGTGGATATAATATAGGGTGATTGATTTTTTATCGTCTCGTCAAAACCCCTTTTATAGAAACAAAGTGAGAAAGAAATTGCTCAGTTATCGCTATTCACTTCGATACGTGCGGGTGGTGGCACTTTTTCAAAGTTCATGAGTTCATAATTTTATAGGTTTTATGGCCTTGGGCAACTTATACTGCACATGGGCATAACTTTTCACGCAAAAGTTTTGCGCGCAAAACTGTATTTAGCGTAGCCCACCTCCGGTTCACGCTTTCACGCTAAAGTTTCGCTTCGCTATACTTTCGCGTGAAAAGTTGCGCGCAACTTTTGCGTGAGCCGAAGGCCAGCGAAGCTAAATGTGAAAAACTTTTTCATATCGATTTGGTGGGCAACAAAAACACGTAGGGATCCCTACATAAGATGGTGGGTACTGGAATTAGACTCCAATAATGCAGAGGCGTGGGCTGGCTTGGAAGATATCGGAAATTATTACGTGACATTGGCACAAACGGCTTTACGTAATCGACAAGTTGAAGAGGTGAAAAAGTATCTTGCCAGCTTAAATGAAGTCAATTCACAAGCGTTTTCTGTTAGTACCCTAAAAAAGCAATACCAACAGATTGAAGCTGAAGCTAATCGTTTGTATCAAGAAAAACAGAAAGAACAGACTCTACAAGAACATGTGTCTGACTTATTAGAAACCTGCCAACAATATTTTGAAGCGGGTAATCTAATCGGCATTGGAGAAACCGCATTAACTTGCTATCAATCTGTACTCGTTATAGAAGAAAACAATGCTTCTGCGTTGGCTGGCCTGAAGAGAATAGAGGATTATTACAGGATACGAGCCAATACGGCTTTAGACGATAGACGATTTGACGATGCGGAAAGGTATATTGCCAATTTAGAGAAAGTCAATCCGCAATTATCGGATTTAGCGAACTTAAGGCAGCGTTTAGCCGATATCAAAAACTAAAAACAAGGGCAACCACAAGGGATTAAAGGGCAACCACAAGGGATTGAAGGGCAACCACAAGGGATTGCCCCTACATTTTGATCTGATAACGACTAATTTTGCCCACCAATGAGCGCCGCGATAACCCTAATGTTTCGGCGGTGCGTGTTTGATTGCCGTTGTGAGCCTGAAGAGATTGTTGAATAATGGCTGTTTCATATTGTTGGAGCATGTCTTTTAATGTACCCGGCGGTAGGGTGGGTAGCAAAATAGATGATTCTGTTTGATCTAATAATGTTTTATTCAAATGGGTGAGCAAAATACTGCCTCCCGGTTCACTTAATAATACGGCTTGCTCAATCCTGTTTTTTAACTCACGGATGTTACCCGGATAATCATAACGTAGCAATACTTCAAATGCTGGCGGTGAAAATCCCCTGAGTTGTTTATTATACTGTTCTGAATAATGGCTCAAAAAATGTTGCAATAGGGTGGGTAAATCTTCTTTACGCGCCCGTAGCGGGGGAACATCAATGGGGAAGACGCAGAGACGATAGTATAAATCTTCCCGAAATTGCCCCTCTTTTATTAAAGATTCTAAATCACAATGCGTAGCGGCAATAATACGCACATTTATTTTACGGTTTTTTAGGGCCCCTAAAGGACGCACTGTTTGTTCTTGTAATACCCGCAGTATTTTGGCTTGTAAACCGATGGGCATATCACCGATTTCATCCAGAAATAAAGTTCCCCCATCTGCCGCTTCAATCAAACCCTTCTTATCTTTATCTGCACCGCTAAAACTACCCCGCTTATGACCAAATAATAAACTTTCTAATAATGTTTCAGGTAAAGCCGCACAATTTTGATCAATGAATGGGGCCTCACAACGGGGACTTTTTTCATGAATCGCTTTTGCGATCAGTTCTTTACCAGTGCCGGTTTCCCCACGCAATAACACTGTAGCATTTGAGTTTAACACTTTTTCCATGAGATTAAAAACATGCTGCATGGCAGCACTTTCACCAATCAGGCTATCCGTAAAACGGCCTTGCTTGCCCATTTTTTGCTTTAAAACACGATTTTCTTGTTCTAATTGCTGATTGGTTTCATTGAGCAAATTAATGAGACGAGTATTTTGTTCAATTAATTGGGCATTATCCACCGCCACCGCCGCTTGTGAGGCAAATGCCTTGACTAAACTTTCTAAGTGGCTAGGAAAATGTGAAATGTCTCCGCTTTTTGGATCGCGGAAATTGAGTAAGAGTAAAATGCCACTGGTAATCTCAGTGTAACTCAGTAAGGGTAGGGCGAGTAAGGATTGCGTATTATAACCTGTGTAACGATCACAGTTATAAAAATCAGTGCAATCTAAACCCGAATAACGGTAGATATCAGGAATATTCAGGGGTTCTCCAGAAAACGCACAATAAGTACAAGGATGCTTAGTATTACGCTGATTTTCTGAATACAAGGATATTTGAGATAAATACACCAAGGGTGTGTCTATGATATCATTTTGCGAGACTTTAGGATAAAGATAACGTTTAGTCCGATCAAGTAAATAAACGCGCCCCGCTTCCGCCCCTGTAAGTTGCCGAGCCGTACTCACAATTTGATTTAATAAAGATTCAATATTCTGTTCGGTAGAGAGACTGATAGTGGTTTTAATAAACTCTTCCATCGTGGCTACCGGATCATGTCTGTCAAGCATATTAAAATGATAAATGGCAAATTGATTATGTAGATGTAAACGGGTTTAATTTTTTGACACAATTTTGCGTTTGGAGTGCAAAATTTATTTTGCGTTTTCGTTCCAACTTATTTTGCATTTTATATCCAAATTTATGATAGCAAAGAAGCCGATGGATTGATAATGACTTTTTTTGGGGCCCACAACGCATTTGCATACCTACTTAACATAAGTGTACTTTAGACATTATACCGATTAAATTTAAGTGCTTGATTTTATTCGTTTTACTAAATAAGAATTTCAATAAAATCAATGAGTTGTATTAAATCGGTATAAACTTTTTTATTCAATCGGGAAACGCTATAGAACGCTGATTGCACTGATTGTCATGATTTACGCTGATTAAGATTAATACATGTTCAACATCTTACTTCCCACTACAGAGATAAATAATAAATGGTGGGCAACAAAAACCCGTTACCCACCCTACATTTTATTTATAATAAATGGGGCCGGCAACAAAAACACGTTACCCACCCTACATCAAATTTAATTTATAATAAATGGGGTAGGCAACAAAAACACGTTACCGGCCCCCTACATCAAATTTTATTTATACTTAGCATCGCCATAAATTGCGCTTTTAAGATTTTCGTTCAAAATTTATTTTGCGTTATTTTGGAGTGCAAAATTTATTTTGCGTTATTTTGGAGTGCAAAATTTATTTTGCGTTATTTTGGAGTGCAAAATTTATTTTGCGTTATTTTGGAGTGCAAAATT
>QNEL01000416.1 GCA_003645185.1 Candidatus Parabeggiatoa sp. nov. 3 | reverse complement strand
GGGGTTGTCAACACTCAAGTCAATCAGTGAGCAAATCAGTGTCGGAAAATTGCTGGTGTCGCACATGCCATAATCGGTGTTCACCGCTTTGAGTTCGACACCTGTTGGCAGTCTCGTGACTAGTTTAACATCAGTGGCCGCTGACGGTGCATTTTCACTCAGTTTAACATCCAGCGTGTAATGCACTACCCTTTCCACGTCCGCTTTTGCCATGGCTACGGGATCTGGTGTATCGCTGATGGATACCGAGAGATGCGGAATGGATTTCGTCCATTTCTTGGCGACATCACCTGAGTATTCTGGAGCCGTAACGGTTGCCTGATTGAGCAAGTGGCTCTTTATCGTTTAATTTACGTTTTTTCTAAGACTTTTCGTATATCATTATCCAAGAAATTGAAATACTTACGATATGATTGAGCCTTTTTATTTGAAGCCAGAACGGCTATCATTTGCTCAAAAATTTCATTCTCTTTTTGTCTATTTCCGGTTTCCTTATATATTCTTCTTAAACAGTCATATGCAAAAATGTGATAATCGTACATCTTAATAAAATTAGAAAATATTATTTTTGCGGTTTCGTAGTCACCCTTTTTTATGTTTGCATTATTTATAAAATTAACATCCAAATTAGCTTTATATGCCAATTCTTCAATTTCTTTTCTATTGATTTCTTTTGTATCAAAAACTCTATCTCTAAGAGTAGGAGCCGTCCAAGAATTAGGCCCATCCTCAATATAACCAAGCGTGACAAATTCATCATACATTTCAGTACCGGGAATAGGGGACGCAACACTAAATGTTGACCAGTCTGCTCCCAGCCTCTTAGCATATTCAAAAGTTTCCCCCATTTCCTCAATTGTTTCGCCCGGAAAACCAATAATGTAAAAGCATCTAACATTCAATCCTTTGCTTTGCGAATATTTAACTAAATCAATTGCTTTATCAAGCCTTACATTTTTCTTAATTTTTTTCTGAGTTCTTGTTGAACCTGATTCAATTGCAAAAGCAATATTAGTAATGTTGGCAGCCACTATTGCATCAATAATACCAAAATTCGTTGAGTTGATACTCATATTTAGAATCACTATCTCAAAGCCTTCTATATCAATTTTGGATAAAACAGTAAATAACTCAATAGCTTTTGATTTTGGAATAAAATTATCATCAATCAGATAATATTTTGTTACTCCATATGTCTTATTAAGCCAGCGGATTTCGTCCACAACATTTTGAATGTCTCTCCATCTTGGAACCCGACCGTGAACAGTATGGGACGCACAAAAAGTACAGTGGTAAGGACAACCTCTAGATGCCATGATCGCAAATGAGCGAACGGAAAGTGTCGTTTTTGATAGACTAAATAGAGATGTTTCTGCCGTATACTTTTCCATGTCTATGAGATTAGAGTACCTTGTATAATCAATATTGATATCTTGAATATAGTTTGTCTGTTCAAATTGATTGATCCCGACTTTCTTTATATTGCTTAAACTATGAACTCCAAGAATATTTTTTTGTGTACCTGTAGCAATCATTTCAAGAAACTCAACGAATGCTTCTTCTCCCTCGCCGCATGTAATGTAGTCAATGCCACAATCATTTTTTAACAAATACTCTACAGTATTTGAAGCATGTATTCCACCAACCATGACTATAGTATCCTGCCAACACTTTTTAATTTCAGCAATAACAATTTTGAAAAAATCATAGGATGACGAAAACATAAGTGAGACCGCAACAACGCTAGGCTTTTCAATTCCTCCATGTTTCAGCTTTTTGCTTATAAATTCCTTAAGCTCTTCAATTTTTGAAAAACGCTCATAGTTATAGGCAGCAAAATCAACACATTTATACGAATTAACAAATGTACAATTTTGAATGCTATTCGCTAAATACAAAAGACCTAAAGGGGGATTAATCGCTGACGTAAAAGCATCAGTATTTGATAAATCAGGTGAAACCGATGGCAGATTAACAAATAAAATATCTTGTGGGTTGATATTCTTTAACGTTACAATAGAGTCGCTCATAATTTTTTAATACCTTTTAATCCAGGGGGTCTAAATATACCCCATTTTTTACCAATGTTTTTGTTATACCGTTATAATTTCTTCATAGTGTGGTACATCCAATACTAATTGTGACAGCATATTTTCCCATGAAGGAATGCTAATAGCACTTTTTAAAATAAAAGGTCGTCCATCAAGACTACGGTTACAGCAAAACTGGGTATCAGGATTAATAGTAACATTTAAGTTCATCATAAGGTTTAATTGAGTCAGCAAGTCGTATTTACTAACCGGCTGAGAAGCAACATGATAAAGGCCTGATAATTGAAAACACTGCGTTAATATTTGATGAATAATTTGACAAAGTGCCTGTGTTGTTAAACCAGAATAAATTGCGTGTTTGAAACCATTTACACTACCGTTTTTTTGTTTTAAAAACCATTCAAAAAAACTAGAATCTCCTTGTAATTGTCGTCCAATAATCGAAGTTCTTAGGGTCAAATGAGGAGAGTAAGTCACTTCTCCAAGTAATTTAGAACGTCCATATAAGTCAATTGGATCTTCTGGGGAAGATTCAGTATACATACCAAGATTACCTGAAAAAACACAATCTGTACTTATCTGAATAAGTTTAGCATTAATTTCATCTGCTAATTGAGCTACTTCGTTAGGAAATAATGAGTTAATTTTAATCGAAAGTATTGGTTTTTTGGCCGCTTTTTTCTGTTTAATGATACCTATTGCATTGATAATAACTTGTGGTTGCAATTCTTGCAATCGTTTGCCAAGCGAAGCAATATCTAAGGCATCAACATTCTCTATGCAATTTTGTTTTTTGACTAAGGAACGAAGAATTAAGGTATTTTTAAAAGAATTACGACAGGTTACATAGACTTCATGATGTTTTGACAAAACACGATAAGCCATATGCCCAAGCATTCCTGTACCACCAAGAATTAGAATTTTCATTGTTGTTAATCGACATATTTCAGCTATTTTGTTTAATCCATCCTTCTTTCTGAAAGATATTTTCCAACGTTTCTTTATCAATCGTTTTAAGGTAGGCTTCTATATTTGTAACACCATTGCTTGCAAGCCAGCCAGCTTTTTTTAACATAGATTCAATCTCACCATAAGTCATCATTGGCTTTTTTAATGACGAATATTCATTTTCTATTTCATCCGTTTTTTTGTAATTATCACGTATAGTTTGTACTGGAATATTTGGTAAAATTATAAAATATTGTTCCTTATCAACAATATTTCTAGCATCATATTTGCTTACCAAAACTTCATGCAATTTTTCCCCGGGACGAATTCCAATGTGCTTTATTTTGGTGGATTTGTTTCCAAGTCTATTGATCATTACTTGTGCTAAATCTATTATCCGGCATGAAGGCATTTTCATAACGACTGTTTCACCTCCATAAGTATGCATAGATGAAAACAGAAGTAAGGCGATAGCATCTTCAATTCTCATCAAAAATCTTGTCATCTCATCAGAAGTGATTGTTATTTCATTTAAGCGTTCAATTTGTTCTTTAAACAGAGGAATCACACTGCCATTAGTTCCAAGCACATTACCGCCTCGTATGCAAACAAAATGGGTAGATGTCGTGTTGTTATTTGCCGCAATGACTAATTTTTCTCCACATGCTTTCGTAACCCCATACAAATTATACGGGTCTACCGCTTTATCTGTTGATACATCTATAAAATTTTTGACGTTATTCTGAATTGCGGCTTCTATTGCATTCTGAGTCCCAATAATATTAGTGGCTACCGCCTCCCATGGATTTTCTTCACATACTGGTACATGTTTTAAAGCAGCAAGGTGGAAGAAATAATCAACATCTTTGGTACAAATATTTAAGCGTTCTTTATCTCGTACATCACCTATATAAAACACTAAACGCTGGTTATCAAATGCCCTTTTCATCTTCACTTGATTTAGTTCACTTCTCGAATATATTCTTATTTCTTTTGGCGCATAGTTTAACAATAGCTGTTTGGTAAGTTCTTGTCCCCAAGAACCGGTACCACCAGTAATCATAATTGTTGAACCTGTAAACCTATTTTCCATTATCTATAACCTGTTAACGATTAGTATTAAACATTATACCGATTTAATATTAAATGCTTTATTTTATGATTTCAATTAAAAAAATAATTATAAATCAATGAGTTATCTTAAATCGGTATAAACTTTATTAAACACAAATTCTAACTTTTAATTCGCGTCAAAATAGAATCAATAGTTATTCTTGATAATCCATAATGCATACGTTTTAGTATCACGAAATCACTCCTTTTTCTGTTGGCTTGCACAACGCGCCTAAAACGTAATATTTTTCCAAAGTGAGTAAAGATATTTTTATATCCTCTTAAAATGGCTTTAACAAATTCCATTTTCCCCGATAATAAATAGAATAATAATACCGCAATAAAAAAGCAGGTATGTACTGGAAGTGAAATAAACAAAAGCCAATTAAAATTGTTGAGAATCGTATTCAATTCTCCAACTATGTACCACTCAATTTTCTTTGGTGAATACGCTCCAGTTGTCCCACCGACATAATGGTAAAACTTTGTACTCTCGCAAAAATAATGCTTATAGCCATATAACATCAATCTCAAGCCAAAATCCGTATCTTCATTATACAGAAAAATATTGGGACAAAAACCGCCTGTTTTCAAATATAAATCTCTTTTGATAAAGAAAGGCGAACCACCGTTGAATATTATACTTTTACCCTTTTTTGCAGGGTAACCAACTGCCATTATATCAATTGTTCCTCCATAACAATCATAATTTTTTTTGGGAATCGGTTGTTTATCATAACCATACACAAGTACTCCCATTGTACCAAATGTCTCTTTTTCCGAAATACCGTTATATTCTTTTATTACCTTTTCTAGAAAATCTTCTTCTAAATATATATCTGGATTTAGAAAAATAAGAAATTCTCCAGTAGCCTGTTTACTCCCTGTATTTGCGGCATTTCCATAGCCAAGGTTTTTACTTCGATATAGTTTTGCCTTTGTATAATTTCTTTCAATAAAGTCAACTGAATTATCTGTAGAATCATTATCAACGACGATGATTTCGTAATTCGTATAGGTTTGTGATTTTATTGAATCAAACAGCTTTTTAAGCCATTTTTGATCGTTATAGTTAACGATTATGATGCTTATTTTCTGCATTTTTTAGTATCCTTCCAACACAATATTCCGGCCGCTTGATGAGGATGAGTTCTACAATAAAACTGAGTTAGCCATGAAACGATTGCCCAAAACGCTTGGGGCTTATATTTCAACCGATAAACTTCTGTACGCAAATGTTTTAAGCCATTCAATCCTATTACGTTATATCCCAGTTTTCTCATTTCATCAACATCCCATCCGGATAGATGTTCTTGAAAATCACCTTTTTCAACACTTTGGTTAGGTAAAAAACCGTTAGGCGTGAATATAATTACCCTTTTTGATGCCATTTTTTCCATATCGGCTAATAATTTTAACCCGTCTTCTTTAGTCAAATGTTCAATGACATCAAAAGCGACACAAACGTCAAATTGATTTTCACCAAAGTATTCTTGACAGCTTAAAGCATCCAGTTCATAAAATTCATCATGGGTTTGAGATTGCTTGGCCGATTCTAAATCGGGTTTATATTTTTCAATTCCCACACAAAAAATGTGGGGGGGGTAACATACATTAATGGTGAACTTTTTCCACAGCCAATATCAAGAACGGTACGACAGTCCTCAAACAATTTTTGAAATTCTTTGATGTTATTTCTTGGTGATGAAAATAGTTGAATTTCTTTAGCGAAATCATGGGTTACACGCGACATTATACTTAACCTATAAGTTTATTTCTTGACAAAAATACATTCGTACTGTGTCGTTAAATCTTTATTTTTATCAAGTTTATCTAAAAAATATGCCATAAATCCAATAACAAACATAATCGGATACAAAAATATCTTAAAAGCACGAGCAGTATTTACAAATCCGCGACTATAAAATAAATAGGGAAGTTGTTCAAAAAACAGGTTATATGTGGTCATAAACATGCCACCATCTTTTTCCATTGATTCAACATAAAAACCGTGTTCTTCTGCCAACATTTTCAAAGAAAATTGAGTATATCTAAAATAATCATGGGGTTTTTGATGTTCGGCCCAAGTGAATGGAACACTTAGAAAAAGTTTACCCCCCCCCCGCAAAATTCGATTAAATTCTTTAAACGCTTGTTCAGGGTATTTTAAGTGTTCTAATACTTGGGTGCATAACAAATAATCAAAGCTTTCACTTTTTACCGGTATATCATATATTTCAGAATTTATATCAATACAACTATAATCCCAATTTTTATCTCCAATACATAAATCTTGAGAAACATATTGAGCATGTGAAAAATGTTTTTTATACTGGCATTGCCCAGCTCCCACATCCAAAATTTTCGTGCCATTTTCCACCATACCTGATATCATTTTTATGTATTTGTTTAGATGAAAACAGTGAAATCCATAGAAACGATTGCAAAGTATGATTGATAAGAAAGAAAGAAATCTATTTTTCATAATTGATTTGAAATCACAATAATTCCAGTTCCTTGTCCAGTCCATTTTATTAATCTATAGAGGTTTGCAAATGAATTGATAAAATTCAAAAATTTCTATATCTTGCAATGATCTGGGAGTAAAACTGCGTATTATCCTGCCGCACCAACACCGCTTGAAACTTGGGGTGTGTGTTTTAAGTGGTTGTGCAAGTTGAATCAGTTATCAGTTATCAGTTATCAGTTATCATCTGGTGGGCAACAAAAACACGTTACCCACCCTACATAAGAATTGATGGGCGCTCATTATGAACGGGTGTTTTTATGATTGCCTTGATTTAGGTCAGATTTTCGGTCTGATGCGCGAAAAAAAAATATCAAGAGAAATCAGTTATCAGTTATCAGTTATCAGTTTTAAGTGGTTGTGCAATATTTTAATGGTGGGCAACAAAAACACGTTACCCACCCTACGTAAGAATTGATGGGCGCTCATTATGAATGGGTGTTTTTATGATTGTTAAACTAAGCCCCCTACGTCACCGTAAAGGACTCGTCTTCAGAACCGTGCGTGAGACTTTCATCTCACACGGCTCCCTTCCCAACTATTGTTATTTGACTGCGTTCCACTCGCCTATGT
>QNEL01000415.1 GCA_003645185.1 Candidatus Parabeggiatoa sp. nov. 3 | reverse complement strand
CTGATAGGCTATTTTGATTAAATTTGCCGGCGGTGAGTGTAGTTGTTTCTCCAATAACACTGTCATTTACAACAAAGGTAATTGTTGTTCCAACTGGCATCGGTTGCCCATTTTCGGTGAGATCGCCTTGTACTACCATAAAACCGTCGGATTTAGGGGTTGGACAGGGGGTTTGACCTCCCCACTTAGCATTGTCATTAAGCCAAGTAATCAGTTCAGGAGTAGAAGCGGTTAAGTGGTTGTTTTGTAAAACAAAATCCCCATATTGGATATTCAGGTTCATCAACGACAATGGGATGTCTCCGCACAATTTGTTCAGGTGCAGAAAGAAGTGCGTCGAACTGCTCAAATTGCCCAACGATTCAGGGATCGAACCGCTTAGTTGGTTATTGTTCAAAAAGAGGTTCTGCAAATTGCTCAAATTCCCCAACGACGAAGGGATAGAACCGCTGAGTTGATTATTGGCCAGATAGAGGATAGTTAAATTACTTAACTTGCCCAACGACTCTGGAATCGAACCACTGAATTGGTTGTAATACAGCCCGATATACTGCAAACTGCTTAAATTGCCTAACCACTCAGGAATCGAACCGCTTAGTTGGTTATTGCTCAGATTAATACTCTGCAAATTGCTCAAATTTCCTAATGAGTCAGGGATCGAACCGCTTAGTTGGTTACTACCCAGAGATAAACTCTCCAAATTGCTCAAATTGCCCAACGACGAAGGGAGCGAACCGCTTAGTTGGTTATTATACAGATAGAGACTCTGCAAATTGCTCAACTTGCCCAACCACTCAGGGATCGAACCGTTGAGTTGGTTACGGCTCAGATCGAGAGTCTGCAAACTGCTTAAATTCCCAAACGACTCAGGGATAGAGCCACTAAGTTGGTTACTGTACAGAACGATATCCTGCAAATTGCTCAAGTTGCCCAACGACTCAGGGATCGAACCGCTTAGTTGGTTATGGTTCAATCGTATATCCCGCAAATTGCCCATGCCCAACGACGAAGGGATAGAACCGCTTAGCTTGTTTATGCCCAGATAAAGGTAATGCAAATTGCTCAAGTTGCCTAACGACTCAGGGATCGAACCGCTTAGTTGGTTCCAATCCAAATTGAGTTTCTGTAAACTGCTCAAATTGCCTAACTCAGCGGGAATCGTTCCTGTCAATTTGTTGCTTTTGAGATAAAGCTCTGTCACATAACCACTGCTACAGCTTATACCATACCAACTACAAGGTGTACTCGTCTCATTCCAGCTCCTGTTGTTTTTCCAATTATCACCATCCGTACTTTCGTAGAAGGCAACTAAGGCTTCACATTCTGTTTTGGGGATTTCGGTGACACTATCACAGAAAGCTGGTGGTTCTGATTCACACTTTATGCCTGTGCTTGATAAACTACTAATACCAGCTAACCAATTTTGGAAGTCAGTATCTGTTGGTTCGCACAAATCAGTGTCATAAAACCTAAAGTCAAAAAGTTTATCCAAGTTGACTAGACTTTGAGGAAGTGAATTACTGAACTGGTTGGAATTGAGATAAAGGTATGTCACATTCTCCAGATTGCCTAACTCAGCAGGAATCGGTCCCGTTAGTTGGTTAACATGGAGATAAAACATTTTCACATTCACCAGATTGCCTAACTCGGTGGGAATTGTTCCCGTTAGTTGGTTGGAATAGATACCAAGATGTTCCAAATTCACCAGATTGCCTAACTCAGCGGGAATCATTCCTGTTAATCTGTTGTTATGGAGGTTAAGTCCTTTTAATTTCACCAAATTGCCTAACTCAGTTGGAATCATTCCCGTTAGTTGGTTATAATAGAGACCAAGATATTCCAAATTCGCCAGATTGCCTAACTCAGTAGGAATCGATCCCGTTAGTTGGTTGTTATTGAAACTAAGCGATGTCAAATTCCCCAGATTGCCTAACTCAGCGGGAATTGTTCCCGTTAGTTGGGCACCAAAGATCCAAAGCGTTGTCAAATTTCCCAAATTGCCTAACTCTGATGGAATTTGTCCAGTTAGTTGTTGGTTGTTATCAATACGAAGTATTTTCAAATTTCCCAGATTGCCTAATTCAGGGGGAATTGGTCCTGTTAATTGGTTGAAAGGGAGATAAAGCTCTCTCAAATTCCTAAGGTTACCTAATTCAGGGGGAATTGGTCCCGTTAGTTGGTTGGATTTGAGATAAAGCACAGTCAAATTCCCTAGGTTGCCTAACTCAGTGGGAATAGCTCCTGTTAGTTGATTGCGACTGAGATAAAGCTTTGTCAAATTCCCTAGGTTGCCTAATTCAGCGGGAATCGTTCCCGTCAATTGGTTGTTATGGAGTTCAAGCTCTGTCAAATTCCCCAGATTGCCTAATTCAGCGGGAATTGTTCCCGTTAGTTGGTTGCCATTGAGATTGATCCATTTCAAATTTCCCAAATTACCTAACTCAGCAGGAATCGTTCCCGTTAGTTGGTTGTAAACTAAAGCAAGAGTTATCACATAACCACCACTACAACGAATTCCTTGCCAACTACAAGGCGTATTTGTATCTTTCCAGCCCGTATTATCTTTCCAATTATCACCATCCGTACTTTCGTACAAGGCAACTAAAGCTTCACATTCGGATTTGGGAATTTCGGTGACATCTGAACAAGAAAATTTAGAGGTTGGACAAGCCGTTTGCTCTCCCCACTCAGCATTGTCATTAAGCCAAGTAATCAGCTCAGGAGAAGATGCTGTTAAATGGTTGTTTTGTAATCTAAAATACACTTTATATGAGATATTCAGATTCATCAACGACAATGGGATGTCTCCGCACAATTCGTTTTGGGTCAGATAGAACTGCCTCAAATTGCTCAAATTCCCCAACGATTCAGGGATAGAACCGCTTAGTTGGTTCCACTCCAATCGGATATCCCCCAAATTGCTCAAATTGCCGAACGATTCAGGAATAGAACCACTTAGTTGGTTACTGTTCAGATAGAGGTACTCCAACTTGCTCAATTTACCCAACGATTCAGGGATAGAACCACTTAGTTGGTTATTGTTCAGATAGAGTGAATGCAAATTGCTCAAATTGCCCAACGACTCAGGGATAGGACCAATAAGTTGGTTATTTTGCAGACGTAAACTTCTCAAATAATTCAAATTGCTCAACGATTCAGGGATCGAACCACTTAGTTGGTTATGGTGTAGCTGGATACTCCCTAAATAGCTCAAATTGCCCAACGACTCAGGGATCAAACCGCTTAGTTGGTTCCTGCCAAGATGGAGACTCATCAAACCGCTCAAATTCCCCAATGAGTCAGGGATCGAACCACTTAGTTGGTTACCGCCCAGATCAATTCTATCTAAATTGCTCAACTTGCCCAACGACTCAGGGATCGAACCGCTTAGTTGGTTATTGAACAGATAGAGAATCTGCAAATTGCTCAAATTGCTCAACGACTCAGGGATCGAACCACTAAGTTGGTTATTGCTCAAATGGAGGTGAGTCAAATTGCTCAAATTGCCCAACAAGTCAGGAATAGAACCACTGAGTTGGTTATTGGACAGACTGAGATAGGTGACATGCCCATCCTCACATGAGACACCATACCAACTACAAGGTGTATTTGTCTTATTCCAACCCGTATTATCTTTCCAATTATCACCATTCGTACTATTGTAAAAATCAACTAAGGCTTCACATTCGGTTTTGGGGATTTGGGTGACATCCGCACAAGAAAATGCCCAAGCACCACGCCCCATCGCCATCAAACCCACGACAAGAACAACAAACACAACACCACGCCAAATAGACGCAGGAGATTTCAGGGAACTAGCCCCCACAGTAGATACCACCGGCACATCCGGCGAAAGGGTAACAGATAACCACCGCGTCACCGGCAGTAATCGGCTTATCCCACTAAAGGTAGCGAGTATGCCCGCTATTAACCATTGCCCAAGTCCAAAACCACTTGAGCAACCGGAGGAAAAGTCCTCCAATCGTCGTACCCAATTGGTACGTTTGTATTGAGTTGACATAATTATAATGTCTCCTACCAGGTTAATGTGTTTAAGTGTGATTAAAATACGCTTGCCCTTGCTACACCTAAACTAAAAACAAAGGAAAGTTTGAAACAGGTGAAGATTAATTATTCACTAAACATTTCCATCAAAACAGATAACACTTGATTGCCGATGTTTTGATCTATCTTCCCCAATTTTTTGACTAAGCGTGATTTATCAACAGTACGCAATTGATCTAACACGATTTCTCCTGATTTTTCTTGAAAAGTCACTGGCACTCTAGTCGGATAATTACGTCCCCGTTTTGTCATCGGCGCAATGATTACCGTTTGAATGTTTCGATTGATTTCGTTAGGCGACACCACTACACAAGGACGTGTTTTTTTTATTTCATAGCCTTCAGTTGGATCAAGTGCCACTAGATATACATCAAAGCGAGTCACTACCATTCCCATTCGGTTTCATCCCATTTGGTTGATGTTGGATTATCTAATAATTTGTCATCACCAGATTTAGCCATACGTGCTAATTGTTCATCCCAACCCATACGTGGTGATTTGACAGGATGAATTTCAAGATAATTGTCCTTAACTTGAAATTCTATAAGATTTCCCAATTGACATTGCTCAAGAATCAAGTTAGGTAAGCAAATTGCTTTTGAGTTTCCAATAGATATGAGGTTAGCTATCATGATGATTATCCATAATTAATTGCGTTTAATCGCGGAACCGGCACATCACAAAAGAAGCCTTGGAAACCAGTTGGTACGCCACGCAAACTCTTTGAAATGGTAACAAATAACCACCGCGTCACCGGCAGTAATCGGCTTATCCCACTAAAGATAGCGAGTATGCCCGCTATTAAGCATTGCCCAAGTCTAAAACCACTTGAACAACCGGCGGAAAAGTCCTCCAATCGTCGTACCCAATTGGTACGTTTGTATCGAGTTGACATAATTTAATGTCTCCTACCAACGTTGATGTTTAAGTTATCATCTGGTGGGCAACAATCTTTACCCACCCTACATTTAAAACAAGGGGAAGTTAAATTAGATTACGCCACCGCATATCCCGTATGGGGACGTACTTCCGATTCTTGAAAACCTAACACAATAGCTGATTTTGAAATGCCGGCTGCTTCTAAATCATAAGCAATGCCTTCTTCAGTGCCATCTTGTTGTATCCAAACCAATCCATCAATAATATCAATGTGAATAAAGCAATTATGAATACGTTTGACACCACTCCAACCCGTCGATATCACACAATAACTCTCTTTTTTGAGATCAAAAACGGCCTTATTTTGAATATCGGCATTGGCATATTGTCTGTCAACATATTGTAACAACACGTTTTGAATGATTTTTTGATAAGAGGCTAAGGTATCCATTTGATAATGCACTGTGTTTTAGGATCGAAAATAATGAGACGAATGCGTTGATTTTCTAGTAATATTTGCCCAATGTCGTTTTCAAAGAGATTGTAAAAAATCGCTTGACGAATGGCTAAATATAAAACACGTTCCGGTTCAGTACGGGCTAAAATATCGTTATACCATATAAATTGACCTAAAGCATCTCTGATATCCTTAACTGGCGATGGCCCAATAAAACTTTTGACTTCAACCGCTATTTTTTGATCAACTTTTTCAGCCGCGAACAGTTTTTCTGCACCCAAATCAATATACATTTCTCTTTTACCCCATTTTAAAGTGAAAGAGTCATGCGTGATAATCCAATCATCTTTTAAAAGTGCGTTTTTAACACAATCATGGTAAATGTCTTTAGCTGGCATATCAATGATATCGACTTATTGAGCAACCTTCGGAAAAATCCTTCAATCGTCGTACCCAGTCGGTACGTTTGTATCGAGTTGACATAATTTAATGTCTCCTACCAACGTTGATGTTTAAGTTATCATCTGGTGGGCAACAATCTTTACCCACCCTACATTTAAAACAAGGGAAAGTTATCAGTTATCAGTTCCACGCAAAAGTTTTGCGCGCAAAACTTTTGCGTGGAAATCAGTTATCGTGTAATTCAACTTAATCAAAATAATTGATGGGCGCTCATTATGAACGGTGTTTTTATTCTTGCCTTGATTTAGGTCAGATTTTCGGTCTCATGCGCGAAAAAAATCAGTTATCAGTTATCAGTTATCAGTTATCAGTTATCAGTTAAACTGCTATTCAATTCGATCTAAAAACAATCTTTAGCTTCGCTGGAAAGGCGCGAAGCGGCTATTTAATGGCCTCACATTGAGGGTTATTAATAGTACTCAAAATAAATTTTGAACTCCAATAAATTTTGAACTCCAATATAACTGATAACTGATTCCACATTTTTAATGGCCTCACATTGAGGATTATAGTACTCAAAATAAATTTTGAACTCCAATATAACTGATAACTAAGAAAGCGCGTATTATGACAGGCCTAAAAGGACAAGAGGCCGTTTAGAGCGATCCCATCTTAATTCTAGGAAACGCTAAAGGCGCATCGGGCGCTAAAGAAAATCTGGCGTTGCGCCTTTTGCGTCTTTTGCGTCTTTTGCGTTATTTTTTTTTGGGTAGTGCTTTTGCGCTATTTTTTGGCCTCAGTTCGAGGATTATTAATCTGCTGATAAATCCAATAAGGCTAATCCATCTTGTTTTTGATCGGGGCGCATTATTTCAAAAATTTTCTGCTTTGTGAACCCCTTGTCCATTTTTAAAAAGTTAAGTATTTCACGCAAATGTTTTTGCGCGCAAAAACATTTGCGTGAAATTGATAAATCAGCGATTTTTTGTCAAGGGGGGGTAGTGCGGACTAGGGTAAGGCGTTTTTTGGCATTCATTTTGCGTTGGTTTTCGGCCTATATCTTGCATGTTCTTGTATTAATAATAGGGTTATATGAGATGAGGTGTCGTTTCGACGTGAGGCATTTAGGAAAATAAACGCTAAAGGGCGCATCGGGCGCATCGGGCGCTAAAGAAAATCTGGCGTTGCGCCTTTTTGCGCCTTTTGCGTCTTTTGCGTTATTTTTTTTTGGGGCAGTTATTAGTTAAAATCTGCGCGAAACCTGAATTATTAATTTAAATCAATCAAATTTTTGAACACCTGAAAAGTGAATTTGATTTGACGGCGTGCATGATAAATGGTTTTTTAGGCATACATCAGTACACATAAGTTAAATCACTCCATTTGGGATATGACACATTTGTTATATTGCTGATTAAT
>QNEL01000414.1 GCA_003645185.1 Candidatus Parabeggiatoa sp. nov. 3 | reverse complement strand
GGGCGTAAAGTGACTTTGCAGATTTATGTGCAATCGCACAATATCGATAAATGTGAACATGCGATGCACTCCCTGAAAAAGGCGATGCGATGGGATGAAGAAGTTTATGGGCGCGAATACGATTTAGATATCTATATGATCGTCGCGGTTGATGATTTCAATATGGGCGCGATGGAAAACAAGGGCCTGAATGTGTTTAATTCTAAATTTGTGCTCGCTAAACCGGAAACGGCGACAGATGCCGATTATGAAAACATAGAAGGCGTGATCGCGCATGAGTATTTTCATAACTGGTCCGGCAATCGGGTAACGTGTCGAGATTGGTTCCAATTGAGTTTGAAAGAAGGCTTCACCGTTTTTCGCGATCAAGAATTTACGGCCGACATGACTTCGCGTGCTGTGAAACGCATTCACGATGTCAATTTATTACGCATCCATCAGTTTCGAGAAGATTCGGGTGCGATGGCTCATCCCGTTCGGCCCGATAGCTATGTTGAAATTGATAACTTTTATACCGTCACGGTTTATGAAAAAGGGGCGGAAGTGGTGCGAATGCTGCACCGTTTGTTAGGCGCTGAACAATTTCGCAAAGGCACTGATCTGTATTTTGAACGGCATGATGGGCAAGCGGTGACGACTGACGATTTTGTGAAGGCGTTAGAAGACGCGAATCAAATTGATTTGATTCCATTTCGCTTGTGGTATACACAAGCGGGTACGCCTGAATTAGATATCCAAGGGTTTCATTACGCGGAAGCGAAAACCTATACCTTGATCGTAAAACAAAGTTGTCCAAGCACACCTGGGCAAGCTGATAAAAAACCGTTTATGATGCCGCTGGCGATAGGGTTATTAGATCAACAGGGGCGAGATATGCCCTTGCAAATGACAGGTGAATCAGAGGCGATTGAGGGGACACGGGTATTGGTTTTGACTGAAGAGGAGGAGTCATTTACGTTTGAAAATATCAGCGAACAGCCGATACCGTCAGTGCTGCGGGGATTTACGGCCCCGGTGAAACTGAAGATCGATTTAAGCGATGATGAACGCTATTTCTTGATGAAACACGATAGCGATGAGTTTAACCGCTGGGAAGCGGGGCAACAATTGGCGGTTAAAATCACGACGGTGTTGGTTGAAAACGTTCATCAAAACAAGGCCTTACAAGTACCCGATGCGTTTATTGAGGCTTATCAACAGATTTTAAAAAATCAGGATTTGGATAAAGCCTTGATATCACAGGCCCTCAGTTTGCCGTCAGAAAATTATTTGGCTGCATTTGTGGCACCGATTGATCCGGCCGCCATTCACCAAGTACGGCAATTCATGTCAGAAAGCATCGCGCAGCGTTTACAGGAAGACTTCTGGCAAACTTACCACGATTTAACCGATAAAGGGGCATACCGGATTGAACAAAGCGCGATTAAGCAAAGACGCTTAAAAAATGCGTGTTTGAGTTACTTAATGAAATTGAATCAGGCCGAGATCATCAAGGTGTGTTATGAACAATTTCTGGAAAGCAATAACATGACGGATGTGATGGCGGCCTTGGTTGCGTTATCGCATACCGATTGCCCTGAGCGGGAAAGCGCGTTAGCGCATTTTTATGATCAATGGCGAGACGATCCGTTAGTTGTGGATAAATGGTTAGCGATTCAGGCGAAATCTCGTTTACCGGGTACCTTGGAACAAGTCAAACGCTTGACACAACATTCGGCTTTTAACCTGAAAAATCCGAATAAGGTGTATGCCTTGATTCGCTCATTTACCAGTGAGAATCAAGCCCAGTTTCATGATATCAGCGGCGCCGGCTATGCCTTTTTGACCGATATCATTTTGGAACTTGATCCGATTAATAGCAATGTCGCTGCGCGCTTGGTGAAATCGTACACACTCTGGCGCAAATATGACGCACAACGACAAGCGTTGTTGAAAGCACAATTGGAAACGATTTACAATGCGCCTCGTTTGTCTAAACCGGTTTATGAAATTGTGTCTAAAAGTTTAAGGTAAGGAATGATCACGAAATAATTTCCCGTTTTATAGATTTGTAGGGGCGAACCTGCGTGTTCGCCCTTTTGGATATTATTTTTATGAACATCTATAAATGTCCAAATTATTTTGTGACGATTCCTAAATAGAAAAACGGTTGAGCGATTGAAAGAGAAATAAACGCGCTTTTTTGCGTCTCTTGCGTCTCTTGCGTTATTTTTAATCAAAAATATGAAACGAAAACACCAAAAAACGCTGGAACTCATCTTTAAAAGACCTGTTAGCGGTAATATCCAGTGGGGTGATATAGAGTCCTTATTTTTGGAACTCGGTGCAGAAATTTATGAAAGGGCAGGTTCTCGGATTGCTGTTGTTCTATTTAATGAAATCAGAGTCTTTCATAGACCCCACCCATCACCGAACACTGATAAAGGGGCTGTATCCAGTATTCGAGAATGGTTAGCGCATCACGGAATAACACCATGAATATTATGACTTTAGAAGGTTATAAAGCGACAATTGAATATGATCCTGATATTGATATGTTCAGAGGGGAGATTCTTAACCTGAATGGCGGGGCTGATTTTTATGGAAAAAATCCCGATGAGCTTCGTAAAGAATTTAAAAACTCTTTGGCCGTTTTTCTTGAAATTTGTGAAGAAAAGGGGATTTCCCCTACCAAAGACTCAGGAGATTTTCATCTGAAAATACCCAAAAACTGACAGAGTCAAATTGCTAGACAAGCCATAGCAGAAAGGAAAAATGTCAATCAGTGGATAACAGAAAAAATTTCACAAATATTGCAACAGGCTTGAACTCTTTTTCAACACAGAGATCACAGAGTGACACAGAGTACCACAGAGGGGGCTTTGACTGGGTAACTCTGTGAAACTCTGTGTTGAAGAAAAAATGGATAGAACGCTGATTAAACTGATCTTCATGATTAACACTGATTAAAATCATGATTAAAATCAGCGGAAATCATGACAATCATGATAATCTGCGTTCTATCAAAAAATCAGTGCAAATCATGACAATCATGACAATCAGCGTTCTATCCAAAAAAAACCTGAAGTTTAGATGAATAAAATAGAGTCTAATCAGAAATTCAATCTGGGCGAACACGCAGGTTCGCCCTCGCTGCGTTCTATCACAAAATCAGCCTACTATCAATCCATTAATCATCAGGAAATTCAGCTTCACCCGCATCAAGTTCATCTAAGCCTAAAACCAGTAAATCTGTAAATAAGGCATCTTTTCCATTGACATCATTACTATTAACACTGACATAATTTTCGCCACCTTGTTCAGAGGCTAATTTTTCAAGACGTTCCATCAATTGATCTGGAACATTAATTTGTAATGTTTTCATTGGGTTGTTTCCTGTTTAGTACAAATAATTTAGATAAGATAGATAAGAATGGTGGGCAACTATAACTGATGCATCACTAAACGCTCATTTGGCACCGTTTCTTTAGCCAATTCTAACAAACGTGGATGATGTGTCAAAAAGAAAATCTGCGTTTTTTGGCATAATTCACCTAATATAGCCAAGGTTTCTTTTGAACGTTCATCATCAAAATTGATCAAAATATCATCGACTAATAACGGCATCTGTGAATTTTTTTCAATATAACGTTCAATACTCGCTAACCGAAGGGCTAAATAAAGTTGATCGCGTGTGCCATCACTCATTCCCGTTGTCGGAACGACAAGACTATCAGGTGTACGCAATCCTACCAAAATCGGTTGATCACTGTTACCCACATAATCCGTTTTTAATCCACAAAAACTATTTAAGGTAAAACGTTGAAATAATTCGCTGGCACGTTTAAGCACAGGCCCTTGATTTTGTTCACGATAACGCTCCATTGATTTTCGCAACACGGAAGCGGCTAGATGAATTTGCATATAACGTGTACTTAAATCTTGCATTTCCGCTAACGCTAATTGTGCATCATCAGCCGCGATAGCTGCAATAGCATTACCATCCATTTGTTTTAATAAGGTGCGTAATTCACCAATACTTTGATCGATACTAAAACGCTCTTCTTCTAATTGCTTGATTTGCTCTTTGCAATTTTCCAATTGCCCCGGTAATTGATCAATATCCACTTCAGCTGCCGCCTGCGCTAAATCGCCTAACGACATGCCCTCTCCTTGTTCCAATAATTGTTGTTCAACTTCAATCAATTCGCGTTGTCGTTCTTTTTTCAGTGAAGAGGCTTGCTCTGCCGCTTCTAGGGCAGTCAGATCACGACAATGCGCTTGCTCCAATAAGGCTTGTAAATGCGCTTGTGAGATTTGAACTTGTTGACGCGCATGAGCTAAGCGTTGCTGTTCAAGCTGTAAACGTTGTTGCAATTGTTCATAGCGTGTTAAGTCTTTTTCGCTTTTATTCAAGCGGTTAGATAATGTGGGCACCACTTCTTCAGCAACCTCATTAACCAATTCAGGCGCAATCTTTTGCGCTAAACGCGCCACATCACTCCGAAACACTTTTGCATCCTTTTGCATCAGATCAACCCGTCGCCGCAAACCATTCGCTTTATCAATTTTATTCAAAACCTGATCTAAATCATTAAGCACATTGCGGGCCGTTTCTGGCGGCGTATCTGCTGGTAATTGTAACGGATTCAAGACTTTTGCCCATTCCATTTGCCAGTGTTTAAATGCGTCGTTAGCGTGTTGTTGGATAACTTGTGTTCGTTGCTGATCTCGATTTAATGTATTGATTTCTAATAGTAAATGATCACGTTGACGTTGACAATTCGTCACTTCTGTCACACACGCCTCACCTTGTTCAATTAAATCGGGTAGGCGCGTTAAAAAAGCCCCTTTAACAAAGGCCTTTAAGGGTGTCAGGGCATGCGTTAATTCTTGACAAAGCGCAGCGATTAAATGCTGTCGTTCCTGTAACACTTGACGATGTTCCCGCAACACACTGGCTTGTTGACGTAAATTGAGACACTCATTCAACCAGCTTCGCATTTCAGCAGCTGTCCAAGGTTTAATGCCAATCGGTTGCCAACTGCTTTCCCATTCATTTTGTAAATGCGTGATCAAGCCTTCGACAGTATGCCATTTTTTAGTTTGTTGTTCCTGTTCGCGCTGTGCGCCCTGTTGTTCAGCTAATAACATGCTATATTCTGCAACGCGACTGGCTTCACGACGTAAACGATCTGACAATTCATCAACAAACAATATCGCGTCTTCAAAGACTTGATATAATTCATTGATTTCTCCTTTCCCCCCTTTTTTCTTGAGGGGCAAACTCACGTCGTCGTCGTCAAACGTCAGTGTTTTTTTATCATGACTCTTATCCAATAAAGACGGATTCGCCGGATTCGTTTTTGCTTCACCAAAAAGAGGTAAATTAGCCTCAATTTTATGTTTTCCTTTTCCTTTAGCCGTTACGGCTAACTGCTTAATTTTTTCCCAATGCTCTTGCCGCCCCATTCTCGCTTTAGCGAGCGCCTCTTCGGTAGGGATTTCCCCTGCCCAAGATAATGCATTGATTTTTTGAGTCGAACGTTCATTACGCTGTCTTGCATCTAAAAGACGCTCTTTAATACGCTGCCGATCAGTGTCACGCTCATTAAAGCGCCGATCAAAATGCTCGATTCTTTCCATCTTAGGCAAGGCTGATTGTTCTAAGGTTTCTAAACTGCCATTCCAGCCAATCTGTTTTAAGCCCATTTCCGCCTTTTTCGTCAATCGACGCACTTCACTCTCATCTTTAAGCTGAATGTCTTCCAATGTGCCCTGTTGACAAGCCCGTGCCAAGGCTGCTTTTAATACGGTTAAATCGGGCACCTGCGGCAAAGCGTCTAAAGCCAGAGTTTGTTGTGCTAACTGTTCAGTCAATTCTGCAAAGCGTTTAGCGAGACTATACTGTTTTTCATGTAATGCTGGTGCTTTTTCTGCCCATTTTTTTAAAGACTCACGTTGCTGATTGGTTATCAGCAATTGGGTAGAGACATCTTGTAAATCCAACTGAGGATAAATGCGCTGTAACAAAGCGCGGGCCTCACTTTCCACTGTTCGCATTTCGGTGCGTACCCCTGGCAAATCACGCGCCGCTTTTTGATGACTGCCTAAACGCCCCCGCAAATCATCAATCGTCATTTTTTGAGCTAATAACGCTTCTGGAATGGTGATCTCAGCGATTTGGTTTTGTAATTGCTCAATATCTTGAATAGCTTGCTTTTCTTGATTTTGCGCCGTCAAGAAACCCAGTTGAACTTCAGAGCGTTTTGCGCTCGCCTCATCAGGCAATAAAATAACGTGTTCCAGATAAATCAATTCTGTTTTCAATTCTTGATGGCGTTGCAAGCGAGGGCGCGTGCGCTGAATACGTTCAAAACGGTGTTGCTCAGCACGGATATTTTGTAATCGATCACTAACAAGAATATGTTGTTGTTGCGCTTCATCCAATTTTTTAGCCTGTTCACTCCATTGATTAGCCGGTAGCGAATTATCTTGAACCCGTTTACAGGCTTCTTTATAAACCTGAATTGTTTTATTTAACAAGGGCTTAGTTCCACGCGCCTTAAACAAATCATTCTTTTCTTTATCCAAATCCATTAACACTTCATGGACTTTCAAAGTACCTGTACCGGCTTCAAATAAAGTTTCGCCAACATCGCCCCCGCCACTGAGCAAATCCTCACCTCCTTGGCGTAAACGCTCATGATCAAAACAACATAAGGCTGTAAATTGGGCTTCTGTCATATTACCTAAAAAAGCGTGCAAGCGATCCTCATTTAAGGGTTTATTATTGGCATCCAATAACGTATTTTTACGGCCCTTACGCCGATAACAGATTAATTCTTCCCCATTGCTATTAACTAATTGTGCGCCAATGCGTAATTGATCATTAGCATGAAAATAAGCATCAATTGTTCGTTCTGGAATACCAAAAAATAAATGCGTAAAAGCGCGACGCAGGGTACTTTTACCGGCCTCATTGGCACCATAAATGAGATGTAAACTAGGTTGTTCAACTGAAAAATCTAAAACCTTATCAGTAAATGATCCAAACGCGACTAATTCTAATTTTAAAATTTTCATGATGTGTTTAGGTGTTCAAACGTTCAAATATTATTTTTTTGATTGTCAGTACTGAAGCACAAATAAACAGGTATTTTGGGCAACCACAAGGGATTGCCCCTACGGGTACGGTTGTAGGGGCAATCCCTTGTGGTTGCCCCGATTGCTTCTATTAAAATACCTGAAAATTT
>QNEL01000413.1 GCA_003645185.1 Candidatus Parabeggiatoa sp. nov. 3 | reverse complement strand
TTTTGGGGAAGTTAGCATGATTTCTTTTGGGCTATCCAAATTCGGGTTAAATAAGCAGCTTCTACAAATTCAAGGTGACTGATACGATCAGTAATATATTGAATAAACTGTTCAAATTTTTCAGCCCCGGCTTGTACTCTAACATCATTCACAGAACGCCAAAGTCCAATGTAATGCTCTGGTGTTTGATATTCGACATGTTGTCCTTCCAGATAAAGGACATTTTTGATGTAATGGCTTTCTGCAAGTCTTTCTGTCAGATGTTCACAAAACTCTGATCTACCTGATGATACTCTCTTCATATCAGGTACAAGTTTTTTCAAGTGTTCCTCAATTTCTACCAATAATGGGTTTAGTTCAATTAGTCGAGTATTCCACAGCGCAACAAATAAACCATTAGGCCGTAAAATACGATTAAACTCTTTCATTGCGACATCAAAATTGGGCCAATGAAATGAAGAAGCCATTGTTACTAAATCACAACTATTTTCAGCTAGTCCAGTATTTTCAGCACTACCTTTGAGCCAATTTATTTCCAAGCTGTCATTTCCAGTTTGTCCAAATTGCCTCATTTCATCATTTGGTTCTATGGCTATGGTTTTACATCCTCTCTTTGCAACCATTCTTGTCCAAATACCAGTGCCGGCACCTACATCTACAAAGTTAATTTCATTATTTGTTTTTCCAATTAACCCAAGAATAGCATCAAGGGCAAACTCTGAATAACCTGCTCTATATCTTGCGTATTCTTTAGCTAATTCACTAAAATCACCGTGTTTCATAATTTACCCCTCCAATCATGCATCCAACACCCATCACTTTTATCGACTTGAGATATTTTCTTTTCATACAAACGTAAATCATGCTCACTATCAACTTCACACCATTTTCCATCGACAGGTACGACATTAATAGCCACACCTTGCTCTAACAATAACCGCAATAACGCCGTCATATCTAATCTATCTAACTGATTTTGAGATAGTTTATTTAATTGTTTCTCTACAATTTTCCAACCTTTAGGCGTAAACTTCAATAATCCCATATATTGGCCCGCAATCTCTGTCATAGACTGTGCTTTATCACCAATTTCAAGCAATTGCCCTCGTTTTTCCTTAAAGGTTTCCGCATCGGATAGCGGATCAGTAAATCTCTCTTGCCACAAAGACTCCCATAACCGATCATAGGTTAAAACAATATCTCCAGTAGCCAGTATTAATTTTTCGATATGACTCGCATTGTAGACAATATCCGCGTAAGAAACAATACAGGTATTATTTAGTAATAAAGCACTTGCACAAGTCAGCGTAACAACCATATTCGTTTCAGGCCATCTTGGATTATCCAAAGATGAAAACCTCTTACTCTGTAATTGTTCAGCTAAGTAACCACGCACCACAGCAATGTGATCAATCCCCATCGCATTAAGCGCCAAAAGTTGCCAATCCAATAATGTTTTTCCGGCAAGGCGGGTTAGACACTTAGGTTTATCATCAGTCATCCCCTGCATACGTGAACCACGCCCTGCCGCTAAGATAATGGCTTTCATTGCTTTCATTGTCATTATTTGATAATAACTCAGTTCAGTAAACTTGATAGTACGTTGATAATAGAGGAACAAAAAGGTATCAGTTGAACGCTAGAATTGCGTTGAGAATAAAACGCTATTTGTTCTTGGATCATTTTTTCATCCAAAATATCAATATCTTCTAGTGCTGCAAAAATAGCAGCTTGTCTCAGTTCACGAAGTTTATTAATGTCTAATTCTAAGTGTTTAATGGTTTGTTTAGCGGCCTCATCATTATTAGAGCCTTGTACACTGCCATTTTCTAAATACTCAAAGCAAGATTCACAGCTAAGATCAAGTGGAGAAATTGTCAGGTTTTCATCAAACCAACTGCCTTTAGCATTGCCGCAATGTCTGGGTTCAGTTTTTTGAAGTTCAAATTGGCAAGAGCAAAGTAAATTATTGTATTCAAGCTTTAACTTTGGATATTGTTTTTGAGGGCGAAAATGTTCTATATGACTTTCATTTACCCTAATCCTAGTTCCGCAATAACAGCATATAGCACCTTGTTCTTTGATTAAAGCTTGGTGTAGTTGTTTTTTAGTTGTAGAATCCAGTCGTTTCCAGTTTGAACGTCCTCGTTGGTACATTTTGTCTTGGTTTTTCCATTCAGTGAAAAAACTTGGCTCAGTGTCTTTATCAATATATTTCATTGGTTCATAAGTTCCCGGCGATGAAGCAATACCTCGGCACGAACCAGTTCGGGCGATTCACCTTGGATTTCCGATTGCAATTGATTTAAAAGTGCCCGTGCCTCTGTTGTGTCTTGACGAATAAGTTGAAACAGCGAATGTATTTTGTTATCAATCTCTTTGGGGCGATAGCTGGAACCCATCAAAGTTTTAAGTAAAAAATTGGAATCTTGTCCATAAGTACCATCTGGTTGCACTGCCTCCATACCTAGTTCATTTTGAACCAAACACCAAATATTTTGGCAATGCACATGCGAGAGTACCAATGGTGAATGGGTTGTTAAGATAAACTGACAATTTGGAAAGGTTTCAAGCAATTTCGGAATGACTCTATGCTGCCATTCGGGATGTAAATGTAACTCAATTTCATCAATCAACACAATTGCTTGTCCCTCAAGCGGATCACTTAGTTCCGGGTTAGCAATTGCTAATCGATGTGCTAAATCTCCAGCCAATGCCAATAAACATTTTTCCCCATCCGACAACTGGTTAATATCAAAATGTTGTTTAGCTTTGTTAACTTCCATTCGCAATGGGGAACGTCTTACTCTAAGATTCGAGAAACCCGTTAAAGCTAGAATCGCTTTTCTAACAGCTTTAAGCTGTGGTTCTTGATATTGCAAATTGTCACCAACACTTGGTTCAATGGGATAAAGTTTTTGTTCATTTTCAAAATCTTCACGCCCACGATACCATTCAAAAAAACGACGAAAATCATTGCGCCCACCAGTTAAAGCTTGCTCAAAAGCAGAAAACTGCTCAAAATTGTGTTTAGTGCGTATCCGCAGAGGAATAGCTAATACGGCGCGATTGACACCATAAAAAACGGCTAATGGAACACTATTTTTTCCATTTTGTTCAAAACAATCCTGTATTTGTTCTACAATATCTTTGATAGCAGTCAGATTTGTAATAGTCTGCTTTTTTCTGCCGCGTTTAGTTTTCACCACTTTCCATGAAACCGACTTTTGATTAAATTCAATTTCAATTGAGTTAGCGGTTTCACTGGCCCCTTTTCGTATATCAGAATCGGTAAAAAATTGTCCGGTACCTTTAGTAGAACGTATTCTGCTAAACAATCGTGATAACATAATGGTTAAGGCCTCTAAAATGCTGGTTTTACCAGCCCCGTTAATACCGACTAACACCGTTAATTGTTCTTCAAACTGGATAGTTAAGCTTTTAAAAGGACGGAAATGGGTTAATTCTAGTTGTTGTAGTTTCATAATATTAGATAACTTGTTTAATCTGTTTTCTAGTTCCTACGCGCCAGCGTGGGAATCAGAAAAAATAGATACCGTGTCCTAACCAGTCGTAATCGTTTGTGCTTGGCTTTAAATGTTCTTCGCCGTTAATGATCTTTAAACCTGTTTTTTTGTCACAGCTATGGAATCCTAAGACAAAGGAGGGAAGGCTGCTGTATTTATAAATCATCTCAGTTTACCATTAGAATAATTTTTGGAGAGCGTATTTAAAGTTCTTTTTACATAATCATCAATGCCGGAATCCTTCAAATACCTCTGCGCTTTTTCTTTGGAGGCCGTAATTTCTTTGGTAAGCTCTCTGATAGCTTTTATTTGAGCTTTTTGAGTCAATGTGTCCATTTTCTACTCTCTATTTTTGTTGTCATCAATAACTCTAAAAACTTAGCCAGGGTAGGTAGAAGTTTTGGGTAGATTTTGCCACGAAAAACACGGAAAAATTCATTCCGTGCTGTGTCATACCAAAGCTTTTAATTTAAAAAAGTGTCTCATTAAAATACGATCAAAGTCTCGAAAAGGCCTTTCTCTTTCAGGATGCCATTGTACACCAATCAGTTTCTGTTTTTCGCTCAAAAAACCTTCTACCCAATTTTTGCATAATGCAAAAGGGATCATATTGTTGACAATATCTTGTTTTTCTATAGCAAAATGATGGTAAGAATTAACCTTTTGTTCGGAATGTTGTATCACATCCGATAAATTAGGATGATTTTTAAGATCAATGATATGCCTACAGGCAACATGCTCCTCAATTGGGCAGGCTGTCAATTGACTACCGCCAAAATAATGATGGATAAACTGTAATCCGCGACAGACACCAAATACGGGTAAATCATTAGATAAGGCATATTCTAAAAGCACTTTTTCCGTTAAATCTCGCAGTGGTGCAGAGCCAATATCGTTGCCACCCGTCAATATCAAGCCATCAATCTCCCACTGTTTAACAAAATCAACACTCTCGCTCCCTAAATTGGGAATAGGAAACCACAATACTTCTGGCATAGCAAAGGCTAAAAAACGTCCCCAATCCTGAGCCAGTGCATCTCGCGGCTCATCATAATCCTTGGCGTGGATTATTCGCATGGTTAAACCGATTTTTTTCTTAGTGGATTGTACCATGACTTGCTCTAAGCATTTTATCTCGACAATTAAGTTCGACTAAACCCGTTTTGATAATTTGTGCAAAGGTTTGTTCACCACACCCAATAGCAGCGGGCAAACCCAGTTCAGCACAGCGAATAGCCATATGAGAATTAGTGCCACCGTATTGGGTAATTAAGCCTTTAATGCCCTTGGTAAAAATCCAGTCAAAACCGGGATCAGCATTTTCTATGCAAACAATTTTACCATACAAAGGAGTTGCTGAAGTTGAATCGCTTTTGAGTAAAATAATAATGCCTTCGATTTTCTGAGAAGTTATAAAATTAGGAGCTGCACGGTGCAAAGGGACTATATATATATCCTTTATACCTCGAATGAGATAACTGAGTTTGACAGCATTACTTAATGAAACAAATTGCTGCCCTTTCTCAACTTGCTCCGCAAATTGATATTCAGCGTCATCCAAAAAGGGATAAATCGCCGTATTTAAAATAGCGGGCAAGGAGAGATAAGAAAGATCATCTCGTCCCAAATTAAAAAACGTTCCCCATTGTGCCAACTTTTCTAAGACTTCAGAAAGATTTTTCGTAAAAATAAATTTAGCATATTCGCGCCCTACAATGGCTTGACGCGCATAAGCCAATAATCCTTGGGCATCAATAGCCAATATCTTATTTTCATGAAGAAGCTGGTTAATTTGCTTTTCTTCTTGTTTTGATAATTCAAAATAAGGCAATTCCGTTTTCTCATTATTAGATAAATCTATAAACCCATCAAACAAATCTTCTCTATCTTTATAACATAAGGACAAAATGTCATAAGTGCCGGGGCGAAGATGTCCATAGCGTTCCATAAAAATATCGGTAGCCAATTGCTCGCGATAAACGGCCTGCATATCTACAGTCATCTTTCCTAAAATAGTTCGAAATGATTGCTTAAAAATTTGGACTCGATCCGGCGCAATAGCCCCTTTTGTAATAGCTGAACGCAGCAGTGTTTCAGCAATAAAGCCATGCCGCGCAATTATGGAAAAAGGTAATGTACCTAAACGTTTGCATTCATCTAGCAAATAATCTATTTGCGCTATAATTTGTAAGGGCGTTTCACTTTCTTGCCATTGCCTTGTTTTTTGTTCGTGATTTAAGGTTTCAATGGTTGATAAAGACGTTGCTAGGCTACCATTACTCGTCTTGTTTAAACATTGATTCGTTAGATATAATAACCTATTTTTAAAATGGTCAAATTCTGTAGTAGAGAGACATTTAGAATAACGAGCGGCAAAATGATCCTCAAAACTAAAATCCACTATTGTTTGAGCCACTTCAAATTCAATTTTATCGTGAAATTCAGGATGGGTATCTAACCTATCCAACCACGCATTTACCAATTTCCAACCGACTTGAGACTCTAAACCCGCCGGCAAAAATGAATTAAAGCTATTGCGTACATCAATATAAGGTTGTCCAGCAATAAGCACCATGAGTTCTTGCGGTGGCATTTGTCGGTAGCCCATTGCAACTCTTGCTTGCTGCCAAATGCTTTTAGTCACTATTTCCCTATATAATGAAATGGCTAAAGGCCTGGGCGTTGTCCCTATAATTTCAGCGGGATTCCAATCTGGCATATTGCCAAGAATAGTGCGTTCACCCCAAATATCGGTTTTAGGCGTAGAACGTTCTTTAATGAATGTTTCAATAAAGGGCATTTTACGACTGACTCTTTTTTCAATATCAGGATGCCATTTGCCAGTTGTACAAATACGCCGTACTTGAAATAAATAAACGCTACCGGTTTTATGGATTCCAAATTCAATATCTAATGGGATATTGCCACAAATGGCTTCTAATTCTCTCGCTAATCTGAGCATTTTTTTGACGCGCTCAGACTCGATATATTTTTCTTCACAAGCTCGATGGATAAAAACAGATTTAGAAACACCAGTACCACCGGTAATAGAATCCGTTTTACCTGATTCATCATCATAATTGAGGACATAATAGGGGGCCCCACTTTGCAAACATCTGGTCATAATCACGCCGCTAACGACTATATCCGTGATCAGGGTTTGAATCAGAACTTGATCATTAGAGTTTTCAGAGTAGGAATTGATGACATTTTGAATGGCTTGTTGTAATGCATCGCGATCCCATGATTTGACAGCGAGACAGGAGTGAAATGCACCTGCCATGGAAACATCGACACTATCCTCAGTTAAGGTACTACTGCGGATAGCGAGCAATGTTTTGGGAAATAATGCCTGAATTTTTTGGAGAATAGAAGAGGCTTTTGCTTGCCACTCCCTCACCGTGAAATAATAGAGTGGTGGTATTGCAAAAGAGGTTTTTTGAGAAGCTAACGCTTCAAGGGTTTTGGCTTTGGTGGAGAATTTGAAGTGCATTTCTATTCAAGTTAATTAGAATGAAAACCTGAAAACCTGACAGGTTTGTAAAACCTGTCAGGTTTGGTCTGACAATTATAAGTATTCCCAATCAGGATGCTTTGTATCATTCAGCACGTAGTCTATATTTTTTGCCAGATATTCACTACTACAACCAAAATTGAACAAATTGTCATCTCTAAAGTTAACGACTCTCTCTCTATACACTTCCGGATTCTCCAAAATATCC
>QNEL01000412.1 GCA_003645185.1 Candidatus Parabeggiatoa sp. nov. 3 | reverse complement strand
CTGCTTGGAGTGCAAAATTCATTTTGCGGCCCGCTTGGAGTGCAAAATTCATTTTGCGGCCCGCTTGGAGTGCAAAATTCATTTTGCGGCCCGCTTGGAGTGCAAAATTCATTTTGCGGCCCGCTTTTAGTGAAAAATTCATTTTGCGGCCCGCTTTTAGTGAATGTTATTTTGCGGATCGCCAAAATTGATAATGACCCTTTTTTTGGGAATGCGCCCATATAAAGATCAACATCAATCCCTTTTTCAATTTCATAATGTTCTTTGACGATATATCCTGTTCTGTTATATTGTTTTTTGATGTCGGCTACTTTAGCATCATGTAATGCTTTTTTAAATTCGGGACGAAATCTGAATCGATCACTCATTTCTTATCTCGGTTATCAATATCGATCACTCATCAATTTCAATATTAGATTCGGGTATCATTTTATTTTTAGGCGGTAGTTTACCTATTTCTACCCAACAACACTCATGATTGAGATAGCGATTCCGCAATTTGCTGAGTCAGTTGCTTTTGAATAGGAATAGAGATTCAAATTTCGCGAATGTTGGAAATAGTATTATTAAATGCGGGTGTCCGAATTGAAAAGGCTAAAAAATCTGAGCCAAATTAATAGAGCTCAAAATCAGAACAAAGTGCTAACTCATTTTTGTGCTTATTAATCAATTGAATGGCATTTTTAACAACTTCATTCGTTCTTAAAAGGTATCTTAAAAAACCAGCATGAGATTCTGTATTGGCGGAAGTTGCTTTCATGCTTTCTAAAGTCTCGTGTATCCTATGAAGGCGTTTTATTTTAGCCGCTTTTTGCGTCAAGTTGTTACAGTCGTTCATTTTTTCTTCTAAGGTGCGTTCATTTTCGTAAAACTGATTTAAAATTGTTGCCATAGCCCTATATAAACTCAGCCTCTTCAAATCACAAACCTCAATAGTCCGTTGACTTTTTTCGCTATCGGGTGATTCAGGGGCAGACTGTATGCGAACAAGTGGATAGATGAAATATTTTTCAGGATCATCTTTTTCAGGATTGACAATAGGCTCTTTTTTCGTGTCGTGCTTTCCTTTGGAGATATTACATTTAGAGCAAGCCGGGAATAAATTCTCCCATTCAAAAGTTTCTTCGTAGTAAATAGATTTAGGATGAAAATGTTCAATGTGGGTATAAGTCACGGTTTCAATGTGTTCTTCACAAAAAACGCATTTCCCATGAAACATTTTTTTAACCGCCTCTTTGATATCGTTATGTTGATATTGATTAACGATTTGTTTTTTCTCATCTTTGGGGATTTTGTCATATCTGCCATATTCATTGACTAAATCCACTAAGGTTTTTGTCCAATCAGGGTGAGATTCTTTAAGAATATCTGGCATAGCCGGGCGTTTGACTTTTATCATGCTTTATCTTGATTAAGGATTAAATTGCTTTTTTTGAGCTGATACACTTTCAAAATAGGATCGTTAGGGTGTAAAACGGTAGCCAATTGTGCAATATTTGCCTCATAAGTTTTTAAGTCATTGTTTTTATAAGCGTTTTCTATTTTAGCCATCAGATTATCAATTGATGCAGGTTGATAATCGATCACATTCATCACATCTTCCAAAATAAAATCCAATTGCCATCCTTGATAGGATTGATTTGAAGGCTCCAAGTCTAAGTCACCGTCATGAAATGGAATTTTTATCACTTCATTCGTTTCTGCCGAGGCGATAACATGCGGCGAATGGGTTGTGACAATAAATTGCACACAAGGAAACAGCATTTTAAGATGACCGATAATTTTCGCTTGCCATTGTGGGTGCAAATGAGCATCAATTTCGTCAATTAATACTGTGCCTGGCGCTTTTTGCATTAAAGCCTCGCTACCATCATTGACTCCCTCACACCAATCAATAATAGAAAAAACAATGGCTAAAAACGATTTAAAACCACTTGACAGTTCTTCTAAATAAACATCGAAGCCATTGAGTTTAAAAATCGGTTCTAAATCTCTTTCTATTCTCACAAAATGAAAGTCTATTTCTTGTGGAGCCATTTTCGGTAATAACCCTATTATTTTTTCCCAGTTCTGACGCTGTATTTCCGACCATTCTTTATCAATAGAAAAATAACGGTTTACCATCCACTGTTTGATGTCGGGAAGGGGTGTGCCACCATCTAAAAGTTGAGTCGCATTATCTTGATAGGCTTTTTTTCTTTCATTTCCAATGGCTTCTCTTTTCATACCTTCTATACGTTTATAACCAAAGTAGCGATAGGCACCAATGACATAAACATTATTAGGCACGGGATTAAATCTTGAGCCAGGAAGAAGCCTTAAATGCTGGTTAGTGAAAGGAATTTGCTGATAACCTTCATCTAGTATTATGGTCAGATCACTTTTATAATCGCTTTCCTTCCAGCGACTTTCAGCCCAAACTTCATGTTGTTGTCTCCATCTTGAATGATTCAAGCCATTCGGTGAGAGACAATAAGTAATTAATCTCAAGATAGACGTTTTTCCAGAACCATTTGCGCCTATTAAAATATTCATTTTTGGATTAAATGTCACATTTAAGCTATTAAACAAGCCTATATTTTTGACGTGCAATTTTTTGATAGACATGTTTTGGTTCCTGTTGTCAAAAAGCATAGAGGGTGGGCAAGCGAGTAGAAACACCTACATCGAAACGAACTTACCCACCCTACTTTCAACCCCGAAGGGGTTGACTACCCTTTAGCGTTAGCGGGACATTTTGTATTTGGGATAAATTGATAAGGTATTATTTTACTTACCAAATTTTTCCTCAAGGAAGGGAATCAGCTTATCAGCAGGCACATAACCAGGCATTAACTCACCATCCTCTAAAACCATCGCTGGGGTGCCACTGACACCTATGCTTTGGCCCAATTCCAATTGAGCTTTGATGTTCTTCCGGCTGTTCTTCTTGCTCTTTATCGAACAGCTTACCCATCCTAGACTCTTTCTCTCCTTGGCATCTGTCATGGCTTTTTGTTGATCAGAAGCACACCAGATTGACACCATCTTTTTATAAGTAGTTGAGTCAACCCCTGCACGCGGAAACGCTAAATAACGCACTTTGACCCCCCCCTCATTGAGTTTCTGTCTTTCCTGATGGAATTTAGCACAGTACCCGCAATCCACATCGGTAAACACGTTAACCGTATACTTCGTTTCGCCTTTTGGGGCAAAAACGACCATCTCTGTTTCGTCTACGGCATTGATGGCTTTTTGACGCCGTGGGTTATCCTCTTGACGCAGTTCATTCTGTCTTTTTTTAGTCAGATTTTTGCCATTACGGGAAAAAATGTTACCCGCAATAATATGGCGGCCATTTAGGCTAATATACAACACATCACCATTACCTACGATGACTTCGTATAATCCAGCAACGGGGGATCGTGCTACCTTTTTACTGGCTTCTTCTCCAAACATCTTCTTTGCCGTGGCTGTAACGGCAGAGGGTACTTGTTGTTGAGCCTTTGATGTCGGGGTGTCAGCAGCGAAGGCTGACGAACTTAGGGCTAATAAAGCCAATATCATAGAAATACGCATAATTGCTCCGTAATTGTAATGAGTGAATCTGTTAATCTCGAAAATTGCTGAATTGTAATGGCAAACCGAAGTCCTTCTCACGTAATAAGGTCATAATTTGCTGCAAATCATCGCGTTTTTTGCCAGTGACACGAACCTGATCGCCTTGAATCGCAGATTGTACTTTCAGTTTGCTGTCTTTTATGGTTTTAACCAGTTTTTTAGCAATCTCTTTATCTATGCCTTGCTGAATTGTCATTGGCAAACGCGCACGACGATTTTGGATTTCTGGTTCTCCGGCTGATAACGAGCCAATATCAACACTACGTTTTGCCAGCTTTTGATACAAAATAGTTGTTATTTGATTGATTTGAAATTCGGTTTCGGCATGTAAGGTTAAGATTAAAGTCTCTGGACTATATTCAACCAGTGCTTTTGAACCTTTAAAATCAAATCGTGTCGATAATTCTCTATTTGTCTGATCAACGGCATTGGATAATTCGTGCAAATTAACTTCTGAGACGATATCGAAGGACGGCATAACGATTTATCCTGTGGTTTTGGGTTTTTTGATAAAAATTTTTTCCTTGATACGCGCAGCTTTACCACGTAGGTTACGCATATAGTAGAGTTTAGCGCGTCGTACATCGCCGCGCCGTTTGACGGTAATGGATTCAATCAACGGGCTATAGGTTTGAAATACCCGTTCGACACCTTCTCCATGAGATATTTTGCGAACTGTAAAGGCTGAATTTAAGCCTCGATTGCGTTTAGCGATGACTAAACCTTCAAAGGCTTGCAAACGTTTACGTTCACCTTCTTGAATTTTGATTTGGACAATGAGCGTATCACCTGCTCTGAACTCGGGTATTTCCGTGTTCATCTGTTCTTGTTCTAACTGATCGATGATGTTCACTATTTATAGACCTCCTTTAGTTTGTTCAACAATAAATTCGTTTAAAAGTGTTTGTTGCTTTGGGGTTAAACTGAGTTTTTCTAATAATTCTGGATGACGAGTCCAAGTGCGTCCTAATGCTTGTTTCTGTCGCCAGCGGACAATTTGTGCATGGTGGCCTGATAATAAGACGGCCGGGACACTTTGGCCGTCAATTTCTTCAGGTCGGGTGTAATGCGGATGATCGAGTAGGCCGGCGTAAAAGGAGTCTTCTGTCGCTGAGGCTTCATGTCCTAAAGCGCCGGGTAGCCAGCGTGTTAAGGCATCAATCATGACCATTGCCGCCAATTCGCCTCCACTGAGGACGTAATCGCCTATTGACCATTCTTCGTCGATATCTCGCTCAATCACCCGTTCATCAATACCTTCATAGCGGCCGGCTACTAGGAGTAAACGTTGATAATTCAACAAGATATGTACGCCTGCCTGATCTAAGCGGCGGCCTTGTGGCGAGAGATAAATGACTCGCGTTTCTGGGCCTAGCGTTGCGAGACCTGCCTGAATGGCGGCCCGTAATGGTTGCACTTGCATGACCATCCCTGGGCCGCCGCCATAGGGCCGATCATCGACACAACGATGTTTGTCTTGAGTGAAATCTCTTGGATTCCACGTAGAGAGTTTTAATAATCCCTTTTCTAAGGCTCGGGCGGTGATGCCACCACAACGCAGTGTGTCGAGCATTTCTGGAAATAGGGTGATAAGGCCAATGTGCATTTACAATGTTCTAATTAACAATTAACAATGAACACTGAACAATCATTTTGAATTTTTCCTGATTATAACGGAGGGAGGGCGAACACGCAGGTTCGCCCCTACGCCAAATCTTGTAGGGGCTCTCCTTTAGTGTTCGCCCTTTCAAATAATGGAACAACCCCATTATTTGTGTACAATTTCATCCGTTACAATCAGAATTTTTCATTCTCATTCAAAATCGTCGTCCCAATCCACTTGTATTATGCCCTGTACTAAATCAACGTCCAGTATGACTTGATCCTGTACAAACGGGATTAAACGCTCACGTTCACCTTTGAGTACTAAAACATCATTGGCTCCCGTTTCTAACAAATGCGCTACTTGACCTAAAGTGATATCTTCGCGATTGACTACGGTTAAACCGATTAAATCTGCCCAATAATATTCACTCTCTGGTGTGCGGGGCAGTTGGGAACGATTAACGGCAATCTCGGCATCCTGTAATTGGGCTGCTTGATCGCGATCTTGAATCGTTTCCAAACGGACAATAATACCTTTGCCGTGTGTCTTTCCTTCACACAGGGCCAGTGTTTGCCATTGGCCCTGTTGATAGAGTTGCCACGGTGAATAGTTGAGAATATTGGTAATTGGACGGGTGTAAGAAAACACCTTGAGCCAGCCGCGTACACCATATAAGCCGCTAATACGTCCGAGCATCATTCGTGTCATATTCGTTATCACTCGATGATCAAGTTGGGCGAACACGCAAGGTTCGCCCCTACGGGCGGGCGTGATGTAGGGGCAGACCGACGTGTCTGCCCTCTACGTGTCTGCCCTTTGTGAACTAGATTGACATTATGAGGCTGTTTTTGTTGTTTCGGTTGGTGTATTTTCTTCGGGAGTGGCTTCGGTTGAGGCATTTTCTGTAGCGGGTGCTGCCTCCTCGGTTGATGCCGTTTCTGCGGTTGGCGGGGCTTCTGTTGAGGCGCTTTGTGGCGTGGGTTCAACTGGCGTTGGTTCAACTGGCGTGGATTCAACGGGCGGGGTTGGTGTGGCTGTACTTTCTAAAGAGGCTGTTTTAGCATATCCTTTTATTAACTTTGCCACTCTTTCCGTTGGTTGTGCGCCAACACCGAGCCAATATTTGGCGCGTGCGAAATCAAGGCGCAAAGATTCCTCTTTGGCATTGGCAATAGGATTAAAGAAACCTAAACGTTCAATAAACCGCCCATCACGGCGATTGCGTGAATCGGTAACAACAATATGATAAAAGGGGCGCTTTTTCGCGCCGCCACGACTTAAACGAATGGCAACCATGTTATTTTGCTCTGTGAAGTAATGTGAGTAGATCGAAAACTAAAACTTTGGAAAGATTTTGAGTTTGTTCGGGAAATAACCCAAAGGTTAAGTATGGGTATTTGGAAAATGAATTAAATTATTAGTTTCTATTTAAATGGTTATTTGATTTAAATTAAATTAGAATAATTTACCCGTGTGTGTTTTTCATGACGTTTTGAACTTCTGAAACGAATGAACTCCTTTTTCGATCTATAGAAGGATAGTTTTTCAAGATTAAGATTTTTAGATATCCTCAACCGCCAGGGTTTGACAACATAGCGGTTTGCTCTATCTCATTTTTTAATAAACCGCTTTATTTTTATGTGGATAGGTTGATAAAAAACGGGCAATTATATGTGATTAGAAAATAATAAGAAAGCGTTTTTTGCTTTTTCAGTCTTTCATGCGTTCAATAATGGTTATTAATTGTTAATTGTTAATTGTTAATACTCAATGTTCAAGTTTCGTAGAGACGCACTGCGTGCGTCTCTACTGCTGACACAATATCTTTTATTTGCACGGGCGTTTCGACGCACGCAGTGGAGACGCACGCAGTTTCGACGCACGCAGTGCGTCTCTACTGTTGACACAATATCTATTTATTTGCACGGCGTAGAGACGCACTGCGTGCGTCTCTACTGTTGACACAATATCTATTTATTTATTTGCACGGCGTTTCGACGCACGGCAGTGCGTCTCTACTGTTGACACAATATCTATTTATTTATTTGCACGGCGTTTCGACGCACG
>QNEL01000411.1 GCA_003645185.1 Candidatus Parabeggiatoa sp. nov. 3 | reverse complement strand
TGATTGGTGGGCAGCAAAAACACGCTACCCACCCTACATAAAGCAAACGGTTTATTTATACTCATTTAAAATCAAAAATTTATAATTAATGATTGGTGGGCAGCAAAAACACGCTACCCACCCGACATAAAGCAAACTGTTTATTTATACCCCTTTAAAATCAACAATTTACAATTAATGTGTGTTGAGATAAAAAAACAGTTATCGTTATTACAAATTACAAATTATCAATTGCTGTTTTTTGTTTCACGCAGTATTGAGTTAAGGAGTTGTCAAGATATAACACCACAGCGTTTATGTTTTAATGATGTGGTTGTTGCAAAGTGCGAAAACGCAAACTCAAGTTGGAACGTAAAACTTTCACAAATAAAATAATTTTTGCATTTATACTGCACGCGGGCACAATTTAAACTTTTAAAAGCTTTCCCGATGGCAGAAAGTACAAAGGCAAATTGATCAGAAAAAATTAAAACGCACAACCCCGAAGGGGTTTTCAGGCTAAAATTTCGCTCCGCGAAATTTTAGCCTGAAAATGTGAATAGCCCCAGGTGGCAACCTGGGGTTGCCAAAAGTTAAGTTTATTCCCGCGCCGAGTATAGACAGGTTGCAAAATAACAAGGAACGAAAAAGCTTGATGAGGCTGATTAAATGATAGAACGCTGATGAGACTGATTGATCATGATTGACACTGATTCAATAAAAGGCAAAATCGGTGTTCTATCAAAAATCAGGAAAAACCATTTCTTGACAAACACGCTTTCCATCATATATTGTTCGTATTGGATGAATGATTCAGAAAGGAAGTCAATATGACAAAAGCTTCGACAGATTTAGATAATCCTTGGAAGGATGTTATTGAGCTGTATTTTGAAGACTTTATGCAGTTCTTTTTTCCCAAAATACATGAACTGATTGACTGGAATCAGCCGTGTGAATTTCTGGATAAAGAACTGCAAAAAGTCGTCAGAGATGCCACAATGAAAAAACGCTTGGTCGATAAATTAGTCAAAGTGTGGCTCAAAGAAGACAATACAGCACAACTACTTTACATCCATATTGAAATACAAGGCCAAAAAGATGAAAACTTTGCTCAACGTGTCTTCATTTACTACTACCGCCTATATGATCGCTATGGGCCGAATGTTATTAGCCTCGCTATTTTAGGCGATACTCAATCTGATTGGCGGCCTAAGCGTTATCGCTACAGCTTAGCCGGATTTGAAATTTCATGTACTTTCCCCATTATTAAACTCTTGGATTACAAGAAAAAATGGAAATCGCTAGAAAAATCCACTAACCCATTTTCCATTGTAGTACGCACGCATCTGAAGGCCTTAGAAACACGTGATTCAAACCAAAAACGTTTGTATTGGAAAAAAAAGTTGTTTAAAGCCTTGTATGAAGCCAACTACAGTGAGCAAGAGATTTTAGAGCTCTTTCGCTTTTTAGATTGGGTAATGGCTTTGCCAGAAGAGCTTGAAAAGCGATTTAATGACTTTTCCGCGCAACACGAAGAGGAAAAAGGTATGCCATACGTTACCAGTATTGAAAGATTTGGTATTCAAAAGGGGATATTGGAACAAGCCAGAAAAAGCGTCGTTGACGCTTTACGCATCCGTTTTAAGCGAGTGCCTCAATCCCTGGTTAAAATGCTTCAAAGCATTGAAGACGCAAAGCTTTTGTCTGATTTGCTTAAACAAGCTATTTTAGCTGACTCCATCAAAACCTTTAAGCAAGGGCTTGAAAATAAATAACGACAAGGGCTTGTAGATATACTCAACACAGGAATAAACTGAACTTTTTGAAGTTTATCTTTCACCTCTGTGTGCCTCTGTGTGCCTCTGTGTACTCTGTGTTGAGGTTTAAATAGAACGAAAAAGCGAAAGCAAAATCAATTTGGAACGCAAATCGGGGCCCTTCCTACATTCGCTGTGATAATAAAAATCCGATTGCTCCAAAGATTTTATCTAAATCATTAATGGTTAATCGGGTTTTATTCTTAGTAAACAACTTAGCATTTAATTTTCCAAATTGCCACACTTCGCCATCTGTTACTATGCCATAAACCTCTTTTTGATCGCCTTCAATTTGATTGATGCCTTGTGATGCCACTAATTCTGCGAGACATTGTCCCCATCCTTCACTAAAGTCATTTTGTTTCGCTTCTATGATAAGCACTATTGGTAGGCCCATGACGGTTTTGCCTAACTCGGATTGGGTTGAAAACAAATAGTCTGGTGTGCCCGTTAATTTCGCATCATAGGTGATAGATTTGTGGCTCCAAAGAGTATATTTATCGACAAACGTTTTATAAACTTCTCGACAAATCGGATAAATCACATTTTCACATCTTGAGGCTTCTGAGGTAAAGATGTCCATATTTTTATCACTAAAATCAAATTCTTGGATAAAAATAGTAGAGGGTTTTAAATCAATATATTCTATGAAATTTTCTTCAGAATATTTGATCTGGTATTCTTTTTGGACTTGTGCAATCGTTTTAAAATCACTAAAGGCCATAAATTCCTCCTAAAAAGGGGCAACCACAAGGGTTGCCCCTACGAACGGTTTGTAGGGGCAATCCCTTGTGGTTGCCCCAGTTTTTCAATGGTATGGAAACTTCCGCTTTCCTGCACTAGTTTGTCAGAAAAATAATTTCACGGGCCAAACCTGACAGGTTTGCCAAACCTGTCAGGTTTATAAATCAGAGATTTGCCATTGATGCGGCAACGTAACAACCCCTTGTTCAACTCCTTGTTGTGAGACTTCCAACGACACCACTGACGCCGCTTGATCATAAAGATGAATCGCATTTTCACAGATTAAATGGATATAAATGGTGTAATTACCCTTGAGCAACGGGATTTGTGGAAAAGTAAGACTCACATGCGCTTTGCCTTCAGGATGATGCGGGATATTATAACCATCATTATGGGTAGAAGCACTGGCAACCAGTAAACCGTCTTTACGCACAATCGAAACAGCAGCCACGGGTGGCGGTAAACTGGGATCAAAGACAAAATCAATTTCAACACTTAAATCACTTTGAGCAGTTTGTAAGCACAGATGATCGCCACTTTGTTCATCGGTACGGGTTTCAATATGGGTAATACGTGCAGTTTTTTGAAATGAAGTGAGTGAAACGTTTGGGATATCCGGTTGGGCAGCGGATTCGCTGCCATTCAAAAATTCATTGTAATCCGCTAAAACTTGAGCAGGATTACCATCTTTCTGAACTTGCCCTTTATCTATCCATAGCACACGATCACAAATCATTTCAACTTGATATAAAGAATGGGAGCAAAACAAAATGGTTTTTTTCGCTTCCCGAAACTGCATAATACGATCAAAAGATTTACGGGCAAATGCGCCATCCCCCACTGATAGGGCTTCATCAATAATCAGAATATCAGGATTCACGCAAGTTGCGACAGCAAAGGCTAAACGCACAAACATGCCCGAAGAATAGGTTTTAACCGGTTGCTCCATAAACTCTTTAATCTCAGAAAAGGCAACGATATCATCATATAATTCATCGATTTCGGCAACGGAAAGGCCGATAACTGCGCCACTGAGATAAACATTTTCTCGTCCAGTCATTTCAGGATGAAAACCAGAACCTAATTCTAACAAAGCTGAAATTCGCCCAGAGACTTGACATTCACCACCCAGATCACTGTTCAAAGTACCCGCAACGATTTTAAGCAAAGTACTTTTGCCCGCGCCATTTTTACCCACGATACCCACAACTTGCCCATGCGGAATATGAAGCGTCATGGGATGCAAAGCTTGAAAAACGTGGGCCCGAGTACGATAGGTTAAGATTTCCCATAATCGATCCCAACCATGTGCATAGGTTTTATAGGTTTTACCAACAGATTGTAGAGAAATAGCCGATATCATAATGATAGGTATTATAAACTTGATAGCTTAATAAATGTAGGGTGGGTAACGTGTTTTTGTTGCCGGCCCCAATAGATCAATGTAGGGTGGGTAACGTGTTTTTGTTGCCGGCCCCAATAGAGCAATGTAGGGTGGGTAACGTGTTTTTGTTGCCCACCAATAGAGCAATGTTTTGCTAGATTACACTTTTCACAAGCTGGAAAGAGATTACTCCATTCATATCCCAACCAATAATAACCCGTGTGCGTCTGTTCTTCTTTTATTCTGTTTTTGGGACGATAATGATCAACTCTCAAAACGGCACCTGTGACTTTAGTTTCACAATAAGCGCATTTTCCAAAGTATAATTCTTCCAAATCATGACGCACTTTATCTGGGTGTCCATAGTAATATGGGGTGAAATGGTGCTGATTTTTTTCATGTAAAGCGTTTCCCGATTGGGTTAAGTACAAATATTTTATGTTTCTCCCATGCAACCCCAGGTTGCACCTGGGGCTATTCACATTCAACCCCTTCGGGGTTGTGCCGTTTAATTTTTTTGATTGATTTTGTACTTCATGCAATCGGGAAACGCTATAAAGCAAGCGTGTTGGATTTTTTTATGACAACCTTCACTTTGTAAAATATCGGAAGGCTTGTCAAAATCTTTTTTAACACTTCTCATTTTGCTTGGGTTTCAATCAAATAAGTCATCATGAAAATCTCTATCACTGGCTTCAAAAGCAGCGAGTCGTGCTTCGATTTCATCGTTTAATCGTATTTCATCATAAGTTTCTTCTGTTCTCATTTCTGAAATCTGCTCATTGTTTTCTTGCTTGATGTCATCAAAGTTCAAATTCTTTGGCTTTTGCAACATCGTAATAGTTTTCTAGCATGGAAAGTACCAGGCTTTTGCCGAAACGACGCGGGCGTAAGAAAAGCAGATATTTTCCGGTTTCTTCAATTAATGAAATTTTATCGGTACGATCCACATAAAAGTAATTCTCGGTGATAACATCATAAAAATCACAAATGCCATAAGGAAATTTCATGGTATCCTCCTTTTTAAGGCTAGTACAACCGATTAACGGAATAAGCGGATTAATTCAAGGCTATACAATACCTTGTCATCAATTGCAGCAATCCGTTTATTCCGCAAATCCGTTGTACTATTAGATGGTAAAGAGCAAACAATTGCCCCTACATGCGATGTTGATACCTTTTATCGTTCCCAAACAACGCGCTTTCCTTCACTGAGTTCAAATAGGGGAGAATAGGTTGTCCAGCCTTCTGGTGAATCATAACGAATACGGAATGACAATGAATTAAGTTGACACCATAACATCTCTTTTGAGGGGGGTAATGGGATTTTACCAAAAAAAGGGTATTCAATCAGGCTATAAACACCGGTTTGATAAGGCCCAAATTGCCATTTAAAATAACCCTGTTGATAACTGAAGTTTACAGACAAAGGTTTGTTTTGTAAACGGGCTTTTCCGGCGGCAATCAGATGAGGGATTTGATCGGATATCTCTCTTATACACTCACAGCTTGGATCGTAACGAAACAAGTGTAAAGCATCCGTTTCTAATCCTAATAAATCAATTTCATCAAATATCAGTTTTGGCGCATTTTCTCCCAGTATTTGTTTTTTGAGCCAAGACAAGTGTATATAAAATGTCTGATAGTCTGGTGTCAAAAATAAGGCCTGTTTCTGATCCCCTTGCCAAAGAAAACGGCCTTCTGTTGCAAAGTGATTGTCTACATTGAAGAGGTGAGTTGAACGCATTTTCCAGCTTTGAGTGAACAGGCTGACCGATAATATGGCTAATAGGATGCCCGCTAACCCGATTTTGTAAAGCTTGTCGCGTGCAATTGTGCCTAAAATCAATACGATAGCTATACCTAAGGCCCAACCGATTCCAAAAAGTACTCTATGTTGTTGGATCACAAAGGGGGCCATGGAGACAATCGGCCCAACGCACAATTTACGCATCACTAAATTCGGTATTTTTAGAATGAGTTCCCCATTTAACGTGTATCCGTCAAAAGTCAATACGCCAAAATAATACAACAATGAAGCCATAAAAGGTGTGTCTTTGGTGCCAGTCAAGATATCATTGACACCAAAACGGGAAGATAATTGTGCAATGGCGAAAGGTTTTTCTTCATTCAAGGCCTCCGATATCACTTGTTCTTCATGAGGTAATTGGGAGATATAAATGATTTTTCCTCGATCCATTGCCAAGTTGTCATCTAAGATTTGCTGTGGATATTGACAAATTTCTTGTAAATGCTCTAAAAAATAGAGGGCTAAAGTCTGATGTCATTTAATTTTAATTTTATATTGAGCCTAAATTGTAATTATCCCGCATAGATTCATGCGGGCTTTTGAACCAAATTTTAAAATCACTTTTCACCCTTTCCGAAAATATGAAGGCTGTGAACTTTGTTATTTGGCCATTGAAAAATAGCGATTTCACCTTGAACAAGGCTTTGTGTACATGTTGGACTTATCAGAGATAATCAATGGCATACTCTCGCGCACTTTACCACACGACTTTGGAGGTTACGAAAATTATGCTGTATATTCAAAGCCAGATTGCGTAACCCCTTGATTTTTCTGGGTTGCGCCGGCTAACCTTCAAAGTCGTGTAGTATATTATATCTTGATTATTCATGTTGATGCGTATGTAACACGCGAAGATGAAAGTTATAAAAAACAGCGTCGTTTGTTAAGAAGAAGAGATGGCAAACCCAAGAAAACTAAACGAGACTATCAGCAATTGATATCCAAAGAATTGGAAAACGGGGAAGAACGTATCTTGGCAAAGTTTGAACAAGATTTGAAAGAAAAAACGCAGTCGATGGAGACGGGTTGATAAAAATGAAAATCAGTTGAAAAAAAAAGCAGACTCGTTTGCTTACGCAGAGTCTGCCTTTTGTTTTGTGTGCTTAACCTTGAAGTCTAGTGGGGGAGGACAGGATATCCGAGTATCATTTATGTTCACACATTTCCACCGTTTGGACGATACCACATGTTAATTACATATATAAGCTTGTCATTTCCCACGACATTGGCCAAAAAATGCACACTTCTGATGGTATCTCCTTCAATGCGGTAGGGGAAGTTCCACAATTGGTTATTTTGGAGGCCCTCACACCCACTTGTGTGAATTGTGCTATCAGACAAATATGTCCAAACACCGCAGATTCCCGCGATTTTGATTTTTTATTAACAATTTCACTTAACAAGATCAGACCACCCAGCCAACCAGCCAACAGCTTTTCACGCCAAAGATTTTGCGCGCAAAATCTTTTTCACGCTAAAGTTTCGCGGAGCGAAACTTTAGCGTGAAAGCGTGAAAGCAGTTGTCTAAAAGCTCAAGTCAC
>QNEL01000410.1 GCA_003645185.1 Candidatus Parabeggiatoa sp. nov. 3 | reverse complement strand
TGGTGGGCAACAAAAACCCGTTACCCACCCTACAGACTATACCTAAAATCCTTATCCGTTTAAACCGTTAATCCGTTGTACTTATCCGTTTAAACCGTTAATCCGTTGTACTGACTTCAAAGTGAGAACAAGGAGCATTTTATATAATATGGCGCTTTTACAAATCAGTGAACCTGGACAAACAGATGCCCCTCATCAACACAACCTTGCGGCTGGTATTGATTTAGGGACAACCAATTCTTTAGTAGCTTCTGTACGCAGCGCGATAGCAGAAACACTCCCCGATCAGGAAGGCCATCACTTGTTGCCTTCTATTGTGTATTACACCAAAAACAGCGCACCCCTCGTCGGCCATGCCGCAAAACAGTTTGCGAATACGGATCCCCTGAATACCATCGCTTCCGTTAAACGCATCATGGGGCGAGGCTTGAAAGATGTGAAAACCACTGGCACACGTTTACCCTATCATTTTGTCGAAAATGAAGGCCAAGGGATGCCAATGATTCGCACGGTGGCCGGTGATAAAAGTCCGGTACAGGTTTCGGCGGACATTCTCAATGCCCTGAAAAAACGGGCCCAAGACACCTTGGACGGAAAATTATCGGGTGTCGTGATTACCGTACCCGCTTATTTTGACGACGCGCAACGCCAAGCGACGAAAGATGCGGCCACCTTAGCGGGCCTCAATGTACTGCGTTTATTGAATGAACCTACCGCGGCCGCGGTAGCTTATGGTTTAGATAAAGGGGCAGAAGGCGTTCATGCCATTTATGATTTAGGCGGCGGCACTTTTGATATTTCCATTTTGCGTTTGCATCGTGGTGTATTTGAAGTCATGGCAACCGCTGGCGATTCGGCCTTAGGGGGTGATGATCTGGATCGCGTGATCGCGCAATGGCTCATGCGGCAAGCGAATATTGATGATGATGCCGAACATCATCAGATTCGGGAATTGCTAGATGTTGCGCGTACTGCTAAAGAAACTTTAACCACTCAAGAAACGGCACCCTTAAATATTCAATTGGATGACGGTATTCAATGGCAGGGCGAATTAACGCATGAACAAATGAATGAACTGATCGATCCGTTTATCCAAAAAACCCGTCTCCCCTGTCGTCGCGCATTGCGTGATGCCGGTTTAACCGTTGAAGATATCAGCGAAATCGTCATGGTAGGGGGCACCACGCGGATGCCGCGTGTACGTGAAAAAGTGGGCGCATTTTTCAAACGGCCTCCTCATGTTGATATTGATCCGGATAAAGTGGTAGCAATCGGGGCCGCTATTCAGGCCGATATTTTAGCTGGGAACAAGCCTGATGATGACATGCTCCTGCTAGACGTGATTCCGTTATCACTGGGCATTGAAACCATGGGCGGTTTAGTCGAAAAAATCATTCCGCGTAATACCACCATTCCAGTCGCACGCGCCCAAGACTTTACCACCTTTAAAGATGGACAAACAGCGATAGCGATTCATGTCATGCAAGGGGAACGTGAATTAGTGCTTGATTGTCGCTCACTGGCCCGTTTTGAACTGCGCGGCATTCCACCCATGGTGGCTGGCGCGGCACGAATTCGTGTGACTTTTCAAGTGGATGCCGATGGTTTATTAAGTGTCGCAGCGACAGAAGAAACCACTGGCCTACACAGCGAAATTACGGTTAAACCATCTTACGGCTTACAGGATAGCGATATTGAACGCATGTTAAAAGATTCACTAGAACATGCTCAAGAAGATGTCGCGACGCGCACATTACGCGAACAACAAGTAGAAGCGGATCGGGTTATCAATGCACTACGTGCCGCCCTCAAAGCTGATGGACATTTCCTACTGAAACAGCATGAATTTTTAGAGATCAATGCGGCCCTTGATGACTTATTAAGAGTCAAAGAAGGTACGGATATCCATGCGATTAAAAAAGCGATTGAACACCTAGAAGAGATCACACAATCTTATGCACAACGGCGGATGGATTCAGCGATTCATCGCGCCATGAAGGGGCATAGTGTTGATAAATTTACGGAAAAAACTGATTATGCCTAAATTGACTTTTTTACCCCATGAAGAAATTTGTCCAGAAGGGGCACTGATTGAAGTAGAAAAGGGCACCCATATTTGTGATGCGGCTTTAGAAAATGGCATTGAACTAGAACATGCCTGTGATCAACAAGGGGCTTGTACAACCTGTCATGTCATTATTCGCGAAGGCTTTGATTCTTTAGAAGAAGCTGAGGAATTAGAAGAAGATTTATTAGATATGGCATGGGGATTAGAAGCCGAATCGCGATTGAGTTGTCAAGCCAAAGTGGCTGATGAAGATTTGGTTATAGAAATTCCCCGTTATACGATTAATTTGGCGAGAGAGCATCATTAAAGGAGGCCCATCATGGTTTTAAAATGGATCGATACACAAGACATTGCCATAGCATTGTACGAGAAATTTCCTGACATTGATCCAAAGTCTATCAGTTTTCCTGATTTGCATCGTTGGGTTTGCGAATTGGAAGACTTTGAAGATGAGCCAAAGCGCAGTGGCGAAAAAATTCTGGAAGCGATTCAACAAGCTTGGATTGAAGAAAGGGATTGATTCAAATCACAGGGCAATCTGTAAGATTGCCCTAAAACTCATAGTGTTTGCTAGGGGCAATCTATTGTGGTTGCCCTAGTTTGGATGTGGGGTGTTATAGCATTTCCCGATTGAATAAAGTACAGTTATATACAGGAAAATCGAACCGCAAAATAACATGCATTCCAATAACCGCAAAATAAATTTTGCACTCCAGTAACCGCAAAATAAATTTTGCACTCCAAGTTACCGCAAAATAAATTTTTAACTCAAATAATTTGTACTTCATTCAATCGGGAAACGCTCTAAAACGGCAGTGCGTCTCTACACGAAACCACTTCGCGAACTGCAAAACCATGAACACCCTACAACGCCCCCTACATTTTCTTAAACGGATCAGTCTAGTCACACTACTCGCTTTTTTAATAAACGGCTGCTTTGCACCTGCTATTGTTGCTGACAGATCAGGCTGTCAATTAGTGAGCAAAAAACTAGAATTGGTACACTTTGAAGAAGGCAGTGAGGTTCTTATGCAAATCGCTTCTTCGTCAGATTGTCATAACGCAGAATGCCTACTGTTTATTCTGATAGGCGTACCCGTTATCTCAGCCACCTCATTCATCGTTTCTGGCAGTATAGTCGTTATTGGCAATACCCTTCACTGGATAGAAAAACAAGGAAAATGTGACGACAGTGGCACGCAAACGATCATCAATAGTATGATAAATGCCATGAAAGCCCTTGGCGGCAAAACGATTCAAACAGCCAGTGAATTCATGTCTTGGTTGACACAACAATGAGAATAATATCAATGGGATTAGGTGATGTGTTGTTTGAACCATTCTGAATGCAAAGGATCGTTTTTAGATTTTTGTGTTGCCTATCACTCATCATCTATTATTGCTTGCTTCCTTTCAAGGTTCACCAAAAGGGTTGAATAATTGAATATCACAGCCTTCAAAATCCCGCGTATTGCGTGTTACCAATACCAGATTGTGCTTCAGGGCAGTTGCCCCAATCAATAAATCCGCTTGTGAACGAGTAATCCCTTGTTTGCGAAATTGTCCCCGCCAAATCGCACATTGCTTCGCGATATCGGTTGTCACCGGTAAAATTTCGCAACGATATTGGAGAAAATTCTCAAACCAAGCCCATTTTTTGCGAGCGTCTGTTAAACCATAGTAAATTTCTTCAACAGTAACCACACTCAAAAAAATAAACTCTTGATGACTGAACCATTCATCTACTTTTTCGTGAGGTTCTGGTTTCATCAATTCGCTGATTGAATTGCTATCACACAAAGAACTCATTTGGCATCTCCAAAAGTGGGTTGGGGCGATCTTTACGCGCTGGCAGTTCAATTTCATCAGGTTCCAGCTTATTAATTTCGCGCAATTCGGCTAAAAGTTCAGCCATTGTTGGTTTAGGGCGATCCGAACTTGATTCCACTTTTGCTTCATCAAGTGGTTGTATGACAATTTGTACTTGAACCTGATCCGGTAAATCAAGCGGTGTGATAGGCCGAAAAATGCCATTTTCATAGATGGCAGTGATTGGATTATTCATGGTTATGACTCCTTATTGTCTGTGTCTGTGAAACAACTTGATAGAACGCTGATATGTCACATTTAGCGAAGCTAAATACAGTTTTTGTTTGCCTCAACTTTTGCATGACATACTGATTGTCATGATTTACACTAATTAATAATGATTAATAATTAATAAAATACCACAAAAAAAATAACTGAAACAATGAATCTATTCAAGTTATACTTAGCGCGGTAACAAACTGAACTTCTTAATGAGGATGGTGGGCAACCAAAACACGTTTCGCGCCAAAAGTTGAGGCAAACAAAACTTTTGGCGCGAACCCACCATTTCACGCGCTTTGTTTCGCGGAGCGAAACTTTAGCGTGAGCCGAAGGCCAGCGAAGCTAAATACATAAAAGTGCAGTATATATGATAACTGATAACTGATAACTGATTGAAACATTTGGACAGCGTTATATAATAATAAGCAGTTATTAATAATAATTGGCATATTCATGCCGCCTTATGTTGTGGATAAAATGACATGCAAGCACTTTCTCAATTGATTAATCAAGCTCAACAAGATATTCATAATGCGCCAGATTTAGAGGCCCTTGAACAGTTGCGTGTTCATTTTTTGGGTAAAAAGGGTGTACTCACTGAACAACTTAAACAACTGGGTAAATTGCCCCCTAAAGAGCGCCCTGAAGCGGGCAAGACGATTAATGAGGCCAAAAAAACGCTGACAACTGCCATTGAAACGCGCAGTCAAATTTTGCAAGCGGCTAAGTTAGAAGCGCAACTCGCGCAGGAACGTATTGATGTCACTTTGCCTGGGCGTGGGCAACCCAAAGGGGGGTTGCACCCTGTCACACAAACTTTACAACGGATTGAAAATCTATTTGCACAAATCGGGTTTAGTATTGAAGAAGGCCCTGAAATTGAAGATGATTATCATAATTTTGAGGCCTTAAATATTCCAGCCCATCATCCTGCGCGGGCAATGCACGATACTTTTTATTTTGACGCGCATACGCTTTTGCGAACGCATACCTCGCCGGTGCAAATTCGTGTCATGAAAGAGCGACAACCGCCGCTCAAAATTATCGCGCCAGGGCGCGTGTATCGTTGCGATTCCGATTTAACCCATACGCCTATGTTTCACCAAGTTGAAGGCTTGATGGTGGATACCGATGTCAGCCTCGCTGATCTCAGGGGCATTTTAGACGATTTTCTCAAGCAATTTTTTGAGCGCGATTTGCAGGTGCGTCTTCGCCCCTCCTATTTTCCGTTTACCGAACCCTCGGCCGAAGTGGATGTACAATGTGTCGCCTGTGGCGGAGTCGGTTGTCGCGTCTGCCAACAAACGGGTTGGCTTGAAGTACTCGGCTGTGGCATGGTACATCCGAATGTGTTTTCCAATGTGGGCATTGATAATGAACAGTACACCGGGTTTGCTTTTGGTATGGGCGTTGAGCGTTTAGCGATGTTATATTATGGTATAAACGATTTACGCTTGTTTTTTGAAAACGATTTACGGTTTTTGCGTCAATTTAATTAATTGATAACTTTTCACGCAAGAGACGCAAGTCAAGCAAACCTGACAGGTTTTAAAAACCTGTCAGGTTTAATATTTCATGAAATCGGGTTTGATTGAATTTTTCACGCACGCAAGTCAAGCAAACCTGACAGGTTTTCAAAACCTGTCAGGTTTAATATTTCATGAAATCGGGTTTTATTGAATTAATTTTTCACGCAAGAGACGCAAGTCAACCAAACCTGACAGGTTTTCAAAACCTGTCAGGTTTAAAATCGAGTTTTACCGAATTCTCATTCCTTAGCGTCAAAGCGCGTTAATTTCTTTTTGGTTGCCCCAGAATTGACAATTCACAATTTAATAAAATTATGCGATATAAAATACTATTCGTTTTACTCACTTTCGCGTGGCTATCAGGATGTGGCTCAACGAGTGAAGTGGTTCGCGATAAGCCGGGAGACATTTTTGAAGGCAAGGATGCTAAAGAAGTTGTTAAACAAGCTAGAGATTACCATGACAAAGGGGAATTTGAAACGGCAGCCATTGGCTATCAAAAATCCGCTGATGAAGGCGTTGCTGTCGCGCAAAACAATTTAGGCGTGATGTATTATGAAGGCAGAGGGGTGACTCAAGATTTGACTCAAGCCGTGAACTGGTTTCGCAAAGCGGCAGATCAAGGCTTGGTAGACGCGCAATTTAACATCGCGCAAATGTATCATGCTGGCAAAGGGATTGAGCAGGATATTGAGCAAGCAACGCAATGGTATCGCAAAGCGGCTGAACAAGGCGATATTAGAGCCTTATCTCGTTTAGGGGAAATCAGCGAGACTCATCTGGCAGCTCACCAAGCCTTTTTTGAAGTCAAGCAAGAAATTAAAGAAGAGGCTGACAACGGTGATGTTAAAGCGCAAACTACCCTCGGTAATCTATATTATCACGGCAACGGTGTCATAGCCGATTTTACAAAAGCAATGCAGTGGTTTCAAAAAGCGGCCGATCAAAACGATGCTCAGGCGCAATATTATTTAGGATTGATGTATTATAAAGGTGAAGGGATTTTTCAAGATTATCCCCAAGCAGGGCACTGGTTTCGCAAAGCGGCTAAACAAGATTATCCGCCCGCGCAAAGTGGGTTAGGGCAAATCTATTATGAAGGTAAAGGGGTTGAACAGCATTTTGAAGAAGCGATTTATTGGACTCGCAAAGCGGCGGAACTCGGATTGGCAGATGCACAAAACAACCTTGGCATGATGTATTATAAAGGAGAAGGCGTACCAAAAGATTTATCGGTAGCCTATCAATGGGTTGCCTTGGCAGAGGCGCAAGGGAATCAAGATGCGATTGAGGGCCGTAACTTTTTGGTAAAAGAGTTATCAGTTGATGAACTGGCCAAAGGGGAACGTTTAATGCGTGAATGGGCGTTAAAACACCCCAATTCAGTTATCAGTTATTAATTAATCCCTGTAGGGTGGGTAACGTGGTTGCCCACCATTATAATTAAACGTAGGGTGGGTAACGTGGTTGCCCACCATTATAATTAAACGTAGGGTGGGTAACGTCTTTTTGTTGCCCACCATTATAATTAAACGTAGGGTGGGTAACGTGGTTGCCCACCATAAATCAGTTATTAATTAATCCCTGTC
>QNEL01000409.1 GCA_003645185.1 Candidatus Parabeggiatoa sp. nov. 3 | reverse complement strand
TAAGTACTGAACCAGAAATTTTCAGGTATTTTAGAATAAGCAACCAGAAATGGGGCAACCACAAGGGATTGCCCCTACATGGCATTGCGTAGGGGCAATCCCTTGTGGTTGCCCTTTGCGGTAAAATACCTGTTTATTTGTGCTTCAGTACTTACTGTAGAGACGCGATGCTTCGCGTCTCACGAAAAGCCGCAAAATAAATTTGGCAAATGCGCCTTTTCGAACTACTGATAATAGGTGATAAATTGTTTACCGTAGAGACGCGATGCTTCGCGTCTCTACATTCGAACCAATTTAAAAATTGTTTACCGTAGAGACGCGATGCTTCGCGTCTCTACATTCGTTCCAGTTTAAAATGATAGGTGATAAACCGTTTAAAATGATTAACTATTTTGAGAGAATCTTTGAGTAAATCACGTTCTAATTTATTTAATTGACTGGGCTGAATATAATTATCATACACTTCCCCTTGTTTCATTTTATCCAGTTCAAATTGGAGGCGTAGTGAGATCATAAAACCGAGTGCTTCAATTAAATCGGTTGCATAAGCGGAGTCAAAAATACCTTGTTCTGTGATAAATTTGATCCGTTTAAGGGTACTGGTTTCAGTGATTTTGTATTCTAGGGCTAAACTACGAACACCGTGTACAATTGGAAAAATGCCCCCCTTTTTGATATCAAGCTGGTTTTCGTGTGATTTATCAACAATAAAGGTTGTAAATAAACTCAAAGGCGTTTCAAATGATATCGTGGGTTTCGCAAAATGTGCAAAAAACGCTTGATTATCTTGCAAACGTTTATATAAATATTGCTTCGCTTCTTCAAGTAAGTTGGCATCACCCGCTACTGCTTTGGCATCACAAAAAATCGCTAATTCCAATAACGGTTCCTTAAATTCAACAACCCATTGAAAAATTTGGTTTTTAAAGCCTTTTAATGATTGACACCAATAGGGATTATTAACCATAATTTTGCCAGGGCAAGCTGGATAGCCAAAATCGACTAAGGTTTCGGTTAATTCTTGAGTGATTTTTTCTAATCCGTCATAGACAAAACCCTCTCGCAAAATAATGGCATTATCTTGATCCGTTTTGAGAATTTGCTCCCCTCGCCCTTCACTCCCCATCACAATCAGACAAGAATTGTCTAATAACGCGGGTGGCGCTATGAACGCATACAATTTTTTAAAGACTTGTTGATTGAGTTCATTAACCCATTGCATCATGTACTTGATTTTCATACCATTAGCATTGAACGCTTTAATCATGTTCGTCATATTTTGACTCGCCACTTTCAATTGCGCTTTACTTTGCGCCCTGTCAATTTGCACGGCAACCAAGCGGGTATGATTAGACAAATAGCTTAATAAATCAATCTGTTCTAATACGCCGATAATCTCCTGATCGTTTTTAATGATTAAATGTTTAATTGAATTGCGGAGCATCACTAGCAAAGCATGGAGCAAAAAATCATCAGGGCATAAACTGATTAAATGATAAGAGGCTATATTGGCAATGGCATCATCTATAGAATAACGTTGCAAAACAACATGATCGCGCAAATCTTTATCAGTAACGATGCCAATTTCATTATTCGCATTATTCGCTTTAACTAAAATAAAGCTACTTTTCTGCTGCGTCATGGTTTGTACTGCGTCATAGACAGCAGTATTGGCATCGACAAAAATCGGGGGTTGAATATAAATCTCCGATATTTTCGCCACCATGAATGAGGCTAATTCTGTACTATTGCGTTGTTCAATGAGGCTATTGAGGCGTTTAGATAAGTCTTGATCATAAAATTCTTTAAAACGATCATTAGATTGGATGAAGGTGAAAAAGAGTTTTTTAGGCAAAACGTAGCAAATCAATTCTTCTTGCACGATAAAGTCATTTTGACTTTTGCCCTCTAATAATGACATAGCATCAAAAGAATCTTGGGAAACATACAGCGACACCATTTCATCATCCTGCATTTCTTGCACGATGCCCTTAATAATAATATACAGCACATCTGAAGATTCGCCTTGTCGAATCAAATGCTCCCCTTTTTTGAAGTAAGCAATATCCATCGCATCAGCAACCGCATCAAATTCATGCGCTTGCAATTGATTAAAAGGTGGAATAGCAGAAATAAAGGCTTTTTGTTCTAAAATGCTCATTTTTTGTCATGTAGGGTGGGCAACGTGGTTGCCCACCAGAAGTGAACGATGTAAAGCGTTAAAATATAAAAAATTGACTTTATGATAAACGAAGGGTTTGATGTGAGACTATTTTTATTTGTTCATTTATCAATTTTATAGACATTTTATAGATTAATGAACTTATGAAAATACAAAGCATATAATAAAGTGTGATAAAGTATGACTCTATTTAGCATTGAATTGTGAATGTGTAATATATAACTGAATATGGATAAACATTTTGAAATCATTGAACGTATGCCGACTGTTGAGGAATATCAAAGACTTCGTCAATCTGTAGACTGGCATACTTTAGCACCTGAACAAATAGCCGTCGGCTTGAAACACTCTCTATTCTCGGTAACAGCATTACATCAAAACCAAGCCATTGGATGTGGGCGCATCGTTGGCGATAGTCAAATTTATTTTTATATTCATGATGTTATTGTCATGCCCCCCTTTCAAGGGCAAGGGCTTGGGCGATTGATTATGGATAAGCTGATGAATTATATTAACTTGGCAGCACCCGCTGGGGCATTCATTGGGTTGATGGCATCGGCCCCAAGATTAGAACAATTTTATGGGCATTATGGTTTTAAACGGCGGGCTGATGAGATGCCTTTTATGGAAATGTGGAATAATGGGCATTAGTATTAAATAATTTTACTTATTAATCAATGTGTTGCAAAATGCGTTCACTTGTTCTCCCATTTAAAGAGATTAAAATCCTTTTATTTAAGCCACACAATCTAATTAAGAATTAATATTTAATCATTTTAAAAAGGCTTTTTGGAAATTTGATGAAAAATGCGGATAAAAATATTGGTAGTGCTGCAATGTGGGTGAGCTCGTTATAAGATTAGATAGAACCTTGATTTGACTGATGATCATGATTAACACTGATTAAAAACAAAAATCAGCGCTGATCATGCAGCACTACCCTTTTTTTAAGAATAATTTTAAGAATAAACTATGAAAATCTTTCAAAATGAATTGACAACACTAATTTATGGGGAGGCTATAAAAGCACTGAATGAGTCTATTGATGATAATTCAGTTCATTTGATTTTTGTTGATCCGCCTTATAACATTGGTAAGACATTTTCTCATTTCAAAGACAAATGGCAAAGTGATGAAGCTTATGTACAATGGTGTTATGAATGGATAGATATGTGTGTCCAAAAATTAACGAAAAACGGCTCGATGTATTTGATGACAAGTACACAAGCTATGCCCTATTTAGACTTATATATCAGAAATAAAATGACGATATTGTCTCGTATCGTCTGGGCCTATGATAGTTCTGGCGTTCAAGCAAGGCAATATTTTGGTTCACTATGGGAGCCAATATTGTTCTGTGTTAAAAACAAAAATAAATATACTTTTAATAAACAGGATATTTTGATCGAAGCTAAAACGGGGGCAAAACGAAAACTGATTGATTATAGAGGCGATAAACCTAAACCTTATAATACCAAGAAAGTACCGGGTAATGTTTGGGATTTTCCTCGTGTGCGTTATCGAATGGATGAGTATGAGGAACATCCTTCACAAAAACCAGAAGCGTTATTAGAAAGGATAATTAGAGCGAGTTCAAATCAAGGTGAACGGATTCTTGATCCGTTTTCGGGTACTTTTACAACCAGTGCTGTCGCTCAAAAATTGGGAAGGCAATCAATCGGAATAGAATGTCAAGAAGAATATATTAAAATCGGTTTGCGACGTTTGAATATTTTATAAACTTAGTACAGCGAATTACGGGAATAAACGAATTAAAACGCAGGTAACTCCCAAAAAATAAAATACCACAAATGTAGGTTGGAGTGAGCTTGCGAACTCCAACACCATAATCTGAAAGACTCTATATTGACAACTGATAACTGATAACTGATTATGTTCACAGGTATTATACAAGCTAATATAAAAGTCTCAACCGTCGTTAAAAAACAAGAGCTTACGACTTTCGGGCTCACTTTTCCAGATGACTTATTGACTGGATTAGAAATCGGTGCCAGCATTGCGGTTGACGGAGCCTGTATGACGACAACCCAAATAGGTGACGACAAACAGGTTTATTTTGATGCCATGCAAGAAACCTTGCAGCAGACAACTATCGGTGTAATCGAAATCGGAAAGTGTGTTAACGTTGAACGTTCTTTTAAAGTCGCTGATGAAGTTGGCGGACATATTATCTCAGGGCATGTGCATGACATGGCTTCCATAATCGAGGTTAATACTTCAATCCCAAATAATCACATTATCACTTTTAAAGCGCCTCATCACTTGATGAAATATATCTTTTCTAAAGGTTATGTAGCCTTAGATGGTGTCAGTCTCACAATTGTGAATGTGAATAAAACCGAGCAGACTTTCACCGTTTACTTGATACCAGAAACGCTGAAACGCACAACTTTTGGATTTAAAGGAAAAGGTGACAAGGTGAATATTGAAATTGATACTCAAACTCAAGCGATTGTTGATACAGTAGAAAGGGTGCTTGCTGAAAAGCATTTAATCAATGAGGGTAGAACAGCATGAAAAACAATATTGCTATTGTCTTAGGCTCGTTTCATCGCTCGAAAGTCGAACAGATGCTTGAGCAGGCGCGTGTTACCGCAAAAGAATGTGAACTCAATATAGTCGCAGAGCAATGGGTACATGGTTCTATGGAAAAACCGTTAGCCTTGAAACGATTACTGAAGCAAGAAGAGGTTGACGGTGCGCTGGCATTAGGTATTATAGAAAGTGGGGAAACGAAACATGGTTTGGTGATGGGGTATGCCGTCATCAATGCGATGATTCAACTGCAAATGGAATTAATGAAGCCCATTGGTGTCGGCATTCTTGGGCCTGAAATTCTACCCAGCCAAATTCCCTCTCGGTTGAAACCTTACGCAAAAGAGGCTGTTATCGCATTGAAAGAGATGTTGTAGTAGGCATGAAGTGGTGTCAATGTTATTATTAATGCCTCTTTCGCGTTAAAGCGCGTTTATTTCGCGAACCCCTTCGCTATTGAAGGATTAAATCATGTTGTGGTATAGTTGCCCAGAAAAGTTTCGTGCCAAACCTGACAGGTTTGGCAAACCTGTCAGGTTTTTACCAGGAACAAAACTTTTCTAGCGGAGTATAACCAGAATCAAAAATGGAATAAACTATGGCAAGTGGAAAAGAAATCCGTACTAAGATTGCAAGTATTAAAAGTACTCAAAAAATTACCCGTGCAATGGAAATGGTTGCGGCCAGTAAAATGCGTAAAGCGCAGGATAGAATGCGTCGTTCACGGCCTTATGCTGATAAAATGCGTGCCGTGATTGGTCACTTGGCACATGCACATCCTGAATATAAACATGTTTACATGGTTGGGCGTGAAGTCAAGCGTATTGGTATGATCATTGTTTCATCTGATCGTGGATTGTGTGGTGGCTTGAATAACAACTTGTTCAGGACAACATTATCTACCATGAAACAATGGCAGAATGATGGGACTGAAATCGATCTCTGTACGATTGGTAACAAGGCTGGTATATTTTTTAGACGCTTTGGGGGTAATATTGTCGCACAGTCAGCTCATTTAGGTGATTCGCCTACGCTTGAAGACTTAATTGGTACTGTGACAGTGATGTTAGATGCTTACACTGAGGGCACAATTGATCAACTGTTCGTTGTCTATAATCATTTCGTCAATACCATGACACAAAAGCCCCTCATACGGCAACTGGTACCCATTTCGGCGGAAGAAGAAGATGATAGACTGATTCATCACTGGGATTACATTTATGAGCCAGAAGCGCAAGATGTATTAGATGCTTTGTTAATGCGTTATATTGAATCACTGGTTTACCAAAGTGTGGTTGAAAATGCAGCTTGCGAGCAAGCGGCTCGCATGGTGGCGATGAAAAGTGCTTCTGATAATGCGGGTAATCTCATTGATGAATTGCAATTAGCGTATAATAAGGCGCGTCAAGCGGCTATTACGCAAGAATTGTCTGAAATTGTGAGTGGAGCGGCGGCTGTATAAACAAACAGCCCTAATCAAGATTATCGGGTGGGCAACGTGTGTTTGTTGCCCACCAATCGAATAACAAACTTAAACGCTAAAGACTTAAACGCTAAAGCATTTAGGCGGGCACCCTTAATAACAATAAAATGATAAAATCATTAAAACACCTTGTTTTATGGTTAACACTGGCAACCAGCAGCTACGCTGTGGAACTTGAATTAGCAGAACAATTATGGCTAAGCCATCGCGATAATCAACTCATTCCTTTAGTTTCTTCAAGTCATCCGGATTTGTCCGTTAAACAAGCCTATCTTGTGCAAGCAGATTATGTTAAAAAACGCCTGACTCATGATAAAGTAGCGGGATTTAAAGCCGGACTCACATCTTCGGCGGCACAACATAAATTTAATGTGAATCAAGCCTTATCGGGTGTCTTGTTTGCCAGCGGCGATTTTAGTGCGACTGAGTCTATTCAACTGTCTCAGTTTAAACGTTTGATGTTAGAAACAGAAATCGGTTTTGAGATAGACAAAGCGATTACGAGTTTGATCACAAATCAAGCTGAACTAAAGCAACACATTAAAGCCGTGTTTCCGGTAATTGAATTGCCCGATATCGGCTTTACAAGTAAACCCAAGGGTATCGATATTATTGCGGCTAATGTCGGTGCAGCCGCGTTTATCAAAGGTAAACCAATCACTGACTTTGCTGATATAGATTTAAATGCGCTCACAGTCACCTTGACAAAAAACGGGCAGGTGGTGAATACTGGAAAAGGGCTTAATGCCTTAGGTAATCAGTGGCATGCCGCTTTATGGTTAGTGAATCGTCTCATCGCTCAAGGCTCGACATTGGAACCAGGGCAATTTTTGATCACAGGTGCAATGGGTAAGATGATTCAAGCTGAACCGGGTGATTATCTAGCTGATTTTGGAGAATTGGGACAGATTGCGTTTTTGGGTGTGCCTTAAATAAAGACTGCTAGTGCAGGAGAGCGAAAGTTTCAATACCATTGGAAAACCAGGGCAACCACAAGGGATTGCCCCTACAATCTGCCCGTAGGGGCAATCCCTTGTGGTTGCCCCTTTTGATGCTTGCTAAGTG
>QNEL01000408.1 GCA_003645185.1 Candidatus Parabeggiatoa sp. nov. 3 | reverse complement strand
TTTGCAAGAAGTTTTTGTAGACAGTCAAGATGAGGTTGCCAAGGATTTGCCTGATACTTTAAAACTTTGGCAAGAACAAGAATTAATAGATTTTGAGCAACCGCTCAAAAAGAGGCAACATCACAAACTGTGTATTGGTATGGCGACTTATGATGATTTTGACGGAGTCTATTTTTCGGTACAAGCGATTCAGCTCTATCATCCTGAAGTAGCAGATGAAATCGGTATTTTGGTGGTGGATAATAATCCTTATGGAGCAGTGGCTGAAGAACTCCAAAAACTGGAAAATGCAATTCCCAATTATTATTATGTGCCTTACACGGAAACCACTAGCACCGCCGTGCGTGATGTCATCTTTAGGGAAGCCGATGCAGATTATGTTTTATGTATAGATTGCCATGTCCTTATTATGCCAGGGGCAATCCGCAAACTCATTGACTTTTTGGATGCCAATCCCGATTGCCATGATTTATTACAAGGGCCTATGCTGCGAGATGATATGATATCTATATCTACGCACATGAATCCAGAATGGAAAAGAGGTATGTATGGAACATGGGGAAATGATGAACGTGGTAAAGATACTGATGCTGAACCTTTTGAAATACCTCTACAAGGAATGGGATTATTTGCCTGTCGCAAAGAGGCTTGGTTAGGTTTTAACCCGCGCTTTCGTGGATTTGGTGGCGAAGAAGGTTATATCCATGAAAAATTTCGGCAACGAGGCAACCGCACATTGTGTTTACCCTTTCTACGCTGGTTACATCGTTTTCAACGTCCGTTAAAAGTACCTTATAACATCAAATGGGAAGATCGTATTTATAATTATTTGGTGGGTTTTGATGAATTGAATTTGGATAATACTAAAGAATTAGAACAACATTTTGTAGAAATAATCGGTGAAAAACCAACCCAAGAAATTATTACTCAAGTACAACAAGAACTGGATAACCCTTTTCATTACTTTGATGCTATCTATTGTATTAACCTAGATTTTCAAACTGAACGCTGGCAGGCAATGCAAGAACGTTTTAGCCGGTTGCAGATTGAAAAAAGAGTGCGGCGTTTCAGTGCGATTGAAACCATAGAAAATCAGCATATTGGCTGTGCATTATCCCATCGTCAGATTGTTGAAAAGGCAAAACGGCAAGGATTGAATCATGTACTCGTTTTAGAAGATGATGCACTGTTTCTTGATGATATTGTTCTGCATTTACAACGTAGTCTCAAGGAATTAAAATCGCAAGATTGGAAAGTATTTTATCTGGGTGGAACTAAATGGGGACAGACTTATCAAAAAATGTCAGGATGTCAATATTTAGAGCCTAAAATGCTGACTTCTACCCATGCACTGGCTTATCATCACTCATTTTTTGACGAGATGCTGGAAAATATTCCGCATGATATAGACTCAATGAAAATTTGGCTTCAAACTCATAGAGCAATTGATCAATGGTTAGCAAAAAGCATACAACCTCAAGGCGGATGCTTTATATCGTCACCGGTTGTGGCAAGTCAGCCCGTTATATTGGGACAAGAATCTCCAGAACATGGGGATAAGTTTAGTTAAAAATGGGGGGCGTTATATTATAAGTTAAACCGGGGCGAACACACAGGTTCGCCCCTACAACTACGCCCGTAGGGGCAATGCCTTGTGCTTGCCCAATACCAATAATATGAACGTCAGAAGTATAATATAAAGAAAGGCAATAAGTACTAAACCACAAATAACAGGTATTTTATGACAAGGGGCAACCACAAGGGCTTGCCCCTACAAACCTGAAAATTTAGGGTTCAGTACTTAACAATACATGATGTTTTGTAGGGGCATACCTGCGTGTCTGCCCTTAAATTAATGGCATTGACATAACATAAAGAAAGGCAATAAACAATGCGTAAAGAGTTTTTCTTATTAGAAAATATCATAAAAAATACCTGTGGAAATGATAAGGTATATTATTTACCGAGTTCGGGTAATTGGGGAGAGGCTTTGACTCGCTATGGCACGTTGAAATTTTTGCGTTCCATTGGTGGCGTTGAATACACGGAATTAAAAAGCTACCATGAAGCTGCTGAACTTATTCAATCAGAAAATCTCCTAATATTGGGTGGCGGTGGAAACTGGCATAACGAAGGCGCCATCCAAATATTGAGAAATATACATCAGTATTTTCGTGCTATCATTGTCTTGCCTTCCACTTATCAAGCTAATCATTCGTTCCCAAACACCGTATTTTTTAGTCGAGATCGTTATGACAGTAAGGCAAGTATGCCAGATGCGCCTTTTTGCCATGACATGGCTTTTTATATTGAGCCGATATCGTCAGTTAAAAAGTCGGGTACCGGCTATTTTTTTAGCACTGATAGTCAAATCGAAATACCGGCTGGAAATGATGATATCATTCTAAAAGGTAGCCACTTATCCTCTATTTATCCGTTTATTGACACGATTTCACAGTATGGTATTGTACACACGGATAGATTACACGTTGCCATTGCAGGATGCTTGCTTGGGCAAGAGGTTCATTTGTATCCGGGTGCTGATTTCCAGAATAAGGCAGTGTATCTCTCCAGTATAGAGGGTTATTATGATAACGTGTATTTTCATGAAACTGCCAATAAGGGTTGACACATAGGTCAACCCCTACAAAATTTGGTGTTTGTAGGGGCGAACCTACGTGTTCGCCCATAAAATTTGGTGTTTGTAGGGGCGAACCTACGTGTTCGCCCATAAAATTTGGTGTTTGTAGGGGCGAACCTGCGTGTTCGCCCATAAAATTTGGTGTTTGTAGGGGCGAACCTACGTGTTCGCCCATCATTTTTTCACATAACGGAAAAACAAAATGACTGATAAAACTCAATCCTCCCAAGTCGAAACAGAGTCTCACAACGACGAGCCAATTTCACCTGAACGTCGTGAAGCCATGAAAAAGCTGGGTAAATATGGTGCTTATACAGCCCCGGCGGTAATAACATTATTGGCATCTAGGAAAGTGCCGGCTCAATCATGCGTCCCAGTAGGCACTGCCACTTGCCCCTAAAATGACAGCCAAGAATGCCGAATAATGGTATATAAATCAGGATATTGAGGTTGCCAGCCGAGTGCTTCTTGTGCCCGTTTAGAGTTAGCCAGTAAATGAGTAGCGAGCGTAAGGTGCGGGGAGCGCAGCCCTGGTTTGATCGGATTGTCATTTTGTTGATTCGGCTGTGGCTCGTTTTTCCGCCCCATCTGACGTGCTGGTTAACTCATTTTATCCATTCTGGAATTCTCGTTTTGGAATGACTGAACCATAAGTTGTTAGGATTAATTCAAGGAGCAAATAACAGATAATATCATGGCATATAGTGATTTTAAAACCTTAGAGCAAGTCAATCAGAAATTAAGTATCACCATCCAAGCTGATAATGAATGCTATCGTCATATTGAGCCGGTTCAATTAACGCAATGGTTTGTTGATACCATGAAAATGGCTTACACAAAAGCCGTTCGCATTAATACAGAAAGTGCACGACAAGCGTTAATTGTTGATAATGTGCTGATGGAATTAAACCAGCATGTCAAGATTAGCTTTTTTCTGGAAAATACTTTTAATGTTGATATCAATAAAGGGCTTACCGGAAATCCTGACGGAATCATTAGTAAGAGTGATAATCAACTCTATATCACTTCACCTGTTGTTGTGTTGGTTGAAGCCAAAAAATCTGATTTAGGCAGTGGCTTGCCTCAATGTATTGCTGAAATGGAGGCGGCAAGACTATTCAATGAACAAAAAGGAAATCCCGTTTATCCTATCTACGGTGTGGTAACGGATGGGGTACTTTGGCAGTTTTTGTCTCTTGAAGAAAATATTGTAACTATCGATAGTTCTTTTTACAATTTCGATGATGGTAGTCAGATCGTTGGGATCTTGAAATTTTTTGTGGATGATAAAATGACTGCCAAGAATATCGAATAATGCTATAGAAATCAGCATATTGAGGTTGCCAGCCGAGTGATTCTTGGGCCCGTTTAGAGTTAGCCACTAGATGGGCAGAATCGCCGGCACGGCCTTTGGTTATTGTCACTGGAATATTTTTACAGGTGACTTTTCTAGCCGTTTCAATCACTTGCTTAACCGAAAAACCAATAGTGGTTTGGTCCATTTTTTAATCCATGTCGTTATTTTAAAAAGAGAATAAAGATATGAAACTTTTTTGCTCTTATGGCCCCGTCGATTGCAAAGCACATTTTTGTGTTCAACGTAAAGCACTGATTGCGACTGGTGTTCAACAACTCATGGGTAGCCCTGAAGAAAAAAGTGGTCATTATTTTACCATTTGGGCACCGCGTCAAACCGGCAAAACTTGGCTGATGAGACGAATAAAGCAAGAAATTTTACAGCAATACTCAGATGAATTTACGGTTTTGAATTTTTCATTTGGTGCATTGAGAGGCATGAGTTCTCCAGAAAAATCAACTGATTTTCCCCCAGCCCTTAGCAGATTAATCCAGAAAAGTTTGCCAAAAAAGCCTTTTGTCAAAAACTGGGATGATTTTTCTCAACTATTCTCAAAAACAGAGGGCTTGTGGGATCGTCCACTGATTTTGTTGATAGATGAAGTAGATACCCTGCCATTGGATTTGATAGATTTGATGGTGGCACAATTTCGGGAACTGTATCTGGAACGTGAAACTAATTTATTGCATGGACTAGCACTGGTAGGAGTTCGGGCAATCTTGGGGATTGAAAGTAAACGCGGCTCGCCATTTAACATTCAAAGATCGTTGCAGGTACCCAATCTCACGCAGGAAGAAGTCAAAGAGTTATATCGTCAGTACCAAGCAGAAAGTGGTCAACTGATTGAAGCCACCGTGGTGAAGCAAATTTATCACACTACCAAAGGGCAGCCCGGTTTAGTTTCATGGTTTGGAGAACTGTTGACGGAAAAGTATAATCCCGGCGCGGATCAAACGCTTGATGAAAAAGCTTGGAAACTCGTTTGGCATTTTGCCCGAACCAGAGAGCCTAATAACACCTTATTAAACATCATTGCCAAAGCGAGAGATTCGGATTATCAGGGTTTTTTGACGACTTTGTTTACCACCTCAAATATTCCCTTCTTTTTTCATCAACCCAAACACAATTATCTTTATCTTCATGGGATTATTGAACCGACTCTTGAAACGTTGCCAAACGGTGAAACGCAAGATGTTTGCCGCTTTACTTCTCCCTTTGTGCAACAATGTCTTTATGATGCGCTCTGTCAGGAAATCATCGGAACAGAAACGCCGATCTTGGCACTGGAACCTTTAGATGAACTCACTGAGGTTTTTGGGGAGGCTTCCCTTAATTTACCGGCTTTGTTAACCAAGTACAAAGAGTATCTGGCTCGTCTTAAAGCACAAGACATTAACCCTTGGCAAGAGCAGCCTCGTCGAAAAACCGATTTAAAGCTCACCGAGGCAGTGGGACAATTTCATCTGTTTAGCTGGCTGATAGATGCGGTAGGAAGGCGTTGTATCGTGAGTCCCGAATTTCCCACCGGCAATGGCAAAGTTGATCTCCATCTTCGCTGTGGAAATCAAAGGGGCATTATTGAAGTCAAAAGTTTTGTCAACAGCTATCAAATTCAATTGGATCGAAAGCAAGCGGCTGATTATGCTAAGAGTTTAGGCGTTGAGAGCGTGACGATTGCTTTGTTTATTCCGGTGCTTGAAGAAACGGTGCTTGAAAAACTGTCAACGGTTAAAGTGGTTAATGGGGTTGAAGTGAGTGTGGTTGCGATTGGATGGGTTTGATGACTTTTTATAGGCTATCTTCTCCTAAAATGACTGCCAAGAATGTCGAATAATGGTAGATAAATCAGCATATTGAGGTTGCCAGCCGAGTGATTCTTGGGCCCGTTTAGAGTTAGCCACTAAATGGGCAGAATCACCTGAAGAAGGTTTGGACGAATACAAGGCGGGGTTATTTAGGATGATACGAAAATGTAGGGGGCAGGTAACGTGTTTTTGTTGCCCACCAATCAATCCATGTAGGGCTCCCGACGTGTTTTTGTTGCCCACCATCTTCATTAAAAAGTTCAGTTTGTTGCCGCGCTAAGTATAAAGGGGAAACTCAATGAAAATACCTGTTTATTTATGCTTCAGTACTTATTGCAAGCTTTGGATTCAAAATCAAATCTTATGGTAGGGGCAATCCGTAGGCTTGCCCCAATGCCATTTCATATCGGGCAGACATATCTGTATGCCCCTACAAAACCCAGCGTCTTTATAAAATCAATCGCCACCAAAAATCACAACCCAATAGTGACGATAAGTACTGGCAGGATCATAAAAATAGCCAATGCCAACATCGGTGAAACTCTCGTCTAGGATAGTGCCACTTTGGGAATCCATCCAAAAATTGAGGACTTCCGTTGGCGAACTGTATCCCGCTGCGAGAATTAAGCCCAAACGCGATTTTCTATAACCCATCGCTCTGATTTCAGAAGAAGGCAAGTCGCCTTCAAGGCGAGAATAAGGATCTTGTACCATCCTCTGTGCCACCTGATTCAACTGCTCCGAAAAAGCGAGCTGTGAATAAATGAACGCAGCGCGCCGTTTTTGATTCGTCAGTGTTAGCAGACTCGTTTGTCGTTCTTGAGTCATCATCGCCATCCGTCTTTCGGTGTGCTGGGCTTGAGATTGCCCACCACCAAAAATCATCACCCAGTAGTGACGATAAGTACTGGTAGCATCAAAAACATAGCCAATGCCAACATCGGTGAAACTCTCGTCTAGGATAGTGCCACTTTGGGAATCCATCCAAAAATTGAGGACTTTCGTTGGCGAACTGTATCCTGCTGCGAGAATTAAGCCCAAATGCGATTTTCTATAACCCATCGCTCTGATTTCAGCCGAAGGCAAGTCGCCCTCAAGGCGTTCGTTCGGATCTTGTACCATCCTCTGTGCCACCTGATTCAATTGCTCCGAAAAAGCGAGCTGTGAATAAATGAACGCAGCGCGCCGTTTTTGATTCGTCAGTGTTAGCAGACTCGTTTGTCGTTCTTGAGTCATCAGCGCCATCCGTCTTTCGGTGGGCCGCCCATCACCACTTACAGCAGGGGCCGTCGGCCTCTTTGATTCATCTGACGCGCCAAACTTTGGCGTGGTTTGTGGTTCTTGACTCGTTTGATTAGAACGAAGATCGGTACGTGGGGTTTGGGGCCGCCCATCACCACTTACAGCAGGGGCCGTCGGCCTCTTTGATTCATCAGACGCGCCAAACTTTGGCGTGGTTTGTGGTTCTTGACTCGTTTGATTAGAACCAAGATCG
>QNEL01000407.1 GCA_003645185.1 Candidatus Parabeggiatoa sp. nov. 3 | reverse complement strand
TATTTAACAACAAAGGGCAACCACAAGGGATTGCCCCTACACAATGTCATGTAGGGGCAATCCCTTGTGGTTGCCCCCTTTCTGTTTTTTTTAAATACCTGAAAATTTAGGGTTCAGTACTTATCAGCTTGCCCACCATGCCCTAAACTAAACAACAATGAACCGTATTCAAAAACCCATTGCCTTAATTGTGCCCGTCTTCAATGAAGGAGACGGATTAGCTGTTTTTTATCAAGAAGTCAAAAAAGTCTTATCCACACTCCCTGAATATCACTGGAAAATCATCTTTGTTGACGATGGCAGTGAAGATAATTCGTGGCAAGTGATCAGTGAATTAAGCGAACAATATCAAGACGTTAAAGGATTATTATTGTCACGTAATTTTGGCAAAGAAAACGCCCTAACGGCCGGTGTTCAAGCAGTCGGAGAGGAAATTGATGCCGTTATTTTTATAGATGCCGACTTACAACATCCCCCCGAATTGATACCACAATTACTGGCTGAATGGCAAAAAGGCTTTGAAATAGTCTCCGGCATTCGCAAAGACGTTGCCGATTATTCAGTCATTAAACGAATGGGTTCCAAATTGTTTTACACATTAATGGCCTGGTTTTCAGATATAGAGGTTATCCCCAATAATACAGATTATCGTCTCTTAGATAAAACCGTTGTATCCTTCTTATGTCAGTTTACAGAAAGAACGCGCATGTTTAGAGGCCTGATTGACTGGATGGGTTTTAATAAAACCCATCTCACCTTCTCAGCCCCGGCCCGTAACACAGGTACACAGCAATATTCTTTCATAAAACTGTTTCGTTTAGCGATAAACAGTTTAACCAGTTTTTCCTTATTACCATTACGCATAACCGGTTATATAGGCCTTTTTATTGTCCTATCATCCGGTTCCCTTTTAACTTACATGCTCTTTACGCACTTATTGGAATGGACTGTTTTTACACCGCTGGCCTTTTTCGTCGTTTTCAACACCTTTTTGCTAGGGATTTTACTTTCAGGATTAGGTTTAGTCGCACTGTATATTGGACATATCCATACCGAAGTTGTGCAACGGCCGCTGTATATTATCCGTAAAAAAATCGGTAACTACAAGGATTGTATATAAATAAAGGATTGGATCGTGGGCTATCCGGTTTAAATCCTTTTTTTATATACATACAATCCCTGTAGAATGAATGGTGGGTTTAGCTTCGCGCAACGAAGGAAGTATCGCTTCCCTCTACCCACCCTACATTGATAAGCGTAAAGCGTAGGGTGAGTATTCGCTGCGCGTAAACCCACCATTTCCCTGATTGATACATTTAAAGAGTCATAAATAAAATGATAACATTTGAAGAATTTTCAAAAATAGCCGAACTGATTGATAAAAACAAACAAACCTCTTCAGAAAAAGTGGTTTGTGAATATGGAGATTGGTTCTCTACAGATGGAGAAAATTTCTCCAAAGTAGATGAAGATAGCAATACTTTTGAAGTGAACGACCATTGTCAGCTACGTTATTTAGGAAAAGGATTGCAAGGGTTTGGTATTTTCAAAGATGATCCCACTTGGGGCCCATTATTTGATGATATCGAACAAAGACGAAATGCTCATGTTATGGAATAATGGGTTAATTTGGGTTGAAGTGTGAAAAATATTTTATAAATTTTCAGCAAAGCAAGGATAATGTTTATATGAATGTGACATGGGACCCCAACAAGGCAAAAACCAACCGAAATAAGCACGGTATTAGTTTCTCAGATGCAGAAACGGTGTTGTTTGACCCCAATGCGATTTCATATGAAGATGAAGATGCCAAAGGTGAACAACGCCATCTCTCAATTGGCTTAGATTCTTTAGGGCGTGTTTTGGTTGTCGTGTATACTTATCGTGCTGATAATATCCGTTTGATTTCCGCACGTCGTGCAACCCGTAAAGAGAGGCTAAACTATGAAAGCAGAATATGATTTCAGCAAAGGTGAGCGTGGTGCTGTCATTCCACAAACCGGAAAAACACGCTTAACAATTTATATTGATAATGAAATACTTGAAGCCTTTCGTGAAAGGGCGGATAACGTCGGCATTGGCTACCAAAGTATGATGAACCAAGCCCTACGAGAATATCTTGCCAAGTCGAAGCCATTATCACTTTTTGAACCATTGCACCAAGTTATTCCAGAGGAATTACATGCTATTGGGTAAGAAAGCGTAGAATTAATTCCAGCGTGTTGTGGGTAGAGAGGGGCTGCGAAATCCACCATTAACCCGTTAATGGCTTTAAAAACCTCATCACTTTGCGTGAAACAAAATGCAACGGGTTTTGCAAAGGGATTGAAAAAGAAATAAACGCGTTTTGACGCTATCTCTTAAGAGAAATTTTGCATCCTTGCGTCTCTTGCGTCTCTTGCGTTAAAAGCATGGGGCTATTAGAAGTCATTCTAATTAATCCTGAACTTTTCCCTAACCCAGTATCAAAGTGATGGATTAAAGGAAATTCAGGGTTCTTCGGAATAATATTATCGTTCTAGCAGCCTGTCGGATTAATCAACTAACTCATTGATTATTATCGCTTTTACAATAATCATAACGGTTATACAAAACAATGATTTAAGTGGTATTCTCCGACAGGCTGCTAGCTCTGATTGATAATTTTCTAAGGTTTTATTTGAACATGATAAAGGATGTACTTGAATAAGTTTTTTCCAATTTTGGATGCTTTGATCATCAATCATAATTTGTGGTTTTGGCAGAAAGGCAGTAAACAGATTGGCAATCCCAAACTCTTCAGCACTTTGTCGCGCATAATCCGCACCACCAGTACTCCAACAATACAGAATAGCACCTTCTTTTTTAATGTTTTTTAGATGATTAATGCTTGCGGTTATTGGGATTCGTTTCATACCATAACTGCGGACAAACGTATCATCAACATCTACAAAAATATTAATGGATTTGTTTGCTTTAGTCATACAGCTTATTCCATTGAGTGAATAAAAATAGGATGATTATAACAATTTTTTTGTTGCATACGGGTGTAATTAAAAATGATAGTTGTAGGGTGGGCTCCGCTGCGCAAGCCTAAGGCCAGCTTTGCAAAACCCACCGTCCGCTGGCTGGGTTTTACAAAGCTGAAACCCACCCTATAAGACAACAAAACATTACTTTTAATTACACCCGTTGCATACCAATTAGTTTAATCTTTAGGGGGTGTTTTGGTTATCGTGTAGATTTTTCGTGCTGATAATATTCGTTTTTTTAATTTCTGCACGTCGTGTAACCCGTAAAGAGAGGCAAAACACCGATTGTTCAATTTTTATTGAAAGCGTTTATTTGACAGTTAATTCACCCCCTCCTTTAAATTATTAGGAACAAACTGCATCGTGAAACTATTATTTGAATGGGATGAAAATAAGGCCCGCAGTAACCTTTCCAAACATCGGGTCAGTTTCGATGACGCTAAAACCATATTCAGTGATCCATTATTACTGACTTATCGGGATGATGACCATTTTGAACAAGAAGAACGCACTATCAGTATCGGTTTATCAACCCAATACCGTTTGCTACTGGTGGTGCATACCGAACATAAGTTACATAACGATACTATGATAATTCGGATTATCAGCAGCCGTAAAGCGACTGCCGCTGAGAGAAAACACTATGAAAATTGAAGAAACAGACGATATGTTACCGGAATACGATTTTTCCGGTAAACAAGGTGAGCGGGGAAAGTATTATCAGGCCTATCGCCAAGGGCACAGCGTCAAAATACACAAAGACGATGGCACTATAGAAACTCATTATTTTACCCTAGAAGACGGAGCAGTGATGCTGGAGCCGGAAGTGTCCGCTTATTTTCCTGATTCAGAAGCGGCTAACCGTGCTTTACGCGGACTGATTGCCTTAATTCCCAAAGCCAATTATTCAAAAACAATGTAGGATGAGTTATGCCATCAATTAGAATTAGGCTTGCCTTTGTTGAACCATTCCCGCTTAACGAGCCCAGTACACAAGGGATTGCCCTGTAGGCATTATTCCTCAAACAATTGCTCATTAAAAATTATGGGGCAACCACAATGCATTGCCCCAACAAACATTAATCAATTAAAATCATGCAATCAACCAGAAAACGTATTCTAGTCACAGGTGGTGCCGGATTTTTAGGCTCACATCTTTGCGAAAGACTGCTCAACGATGGACACGATGTCTTATGTGTTGACAACTTTTTTACGGGCACCAAAGACAATATCATTCATCTGATGGATCACCCTCATTTTGAAATCATGAGACATGATGTCACCTTTCCACTTTACGTCGAAATGGATGAAATTTACAATCTCGCCTGCCCGGCCTCTCCTATTCACTATCAATTTGATCCGGTGCAAACGACCAAAACCAGTGTACATGGCGCGATAAACATGCTCGGTTTAGCCAAACGCACTCATGCCAAAATTTTGCAAGCCTCCACCAGTGAAGTCTATGGTGATCCAGAAATCCATCCCCAAGAAGAAAGTTATTGGGGACGAGTCAATCCAATAGGACTCCGATCCTGTTATGATGAAGGCAAACGCTGTGCTGAAACCTTATTTTTTGATTACCGTCGCCAACACGGATTAAATATCAAAGTCGCACGGATATTTAACACATACGGCCCCAGAATGCACCCCAACGATGGCCGTGTCGTCTCTAATTTTATTGTACAAGCCCTGAAAAACGAACCGATCTCCGTATATGGAGATGGCTCACAAACCCGCTCATTTTGCTATGTCGATGATTTAATTGAAGGTTTTGTCAGATTAATGAATACACCCGATGACTTTACAGGGCCCGTCAATTTAGGCAATCCAGGCGAATTTACCATTTTAGAACTGGCCCAAAAAGTCATAGAAATGACCAACTCATCCAGCAAAATAGAGTTTAAACCGCTACCCAGCGACGATCCAAAACAACGCCAACCTGATATAAGCCTCGCTCAACAAGCACTTGACTGGGATGTCACGATCAAATTGGAAGATGGCCTTCCAAAAACCATTGAATATTTTCGATCTATGTTGTAGGGATATTGGCGTTGCAAACCTTGGAGTGCAAAATTTATTTTGCAACAGCGATTTTCAAACCAAATTTGCGTGAATTAATTGCAAACTAAAGTTTGCACTCCTACCTAACAAAAAATAACCCATGAATGACATCATCCCTTTTTCTATCATTATTCCTTTCAAAATCTGGTCAACTGATTTAGACGAATGTCTTTCTCACATTGATCAAATGGCCTTTAAATCTTACGAAGTCATTCTATTACCCGATGATGACATCACATTACCGACTGCCTACACTCACCTACCCATTCAAATCATCAGCACTGGCGCGGTGAGTCCAGCTATAAAACGCGATATTGGTGCAGAAAAAGCAAAGGGGGACTATTTAGCTTTTATAGATGATGATGCCTACCCCCAATCTGATTGGTTAGACGTGGCCCACCGTTTTTTATCAACCCAAAGCAACGTTGGCGCGATAGGCGGCCCAGCGATTACGCCAAAAAGCGATGCCTTTTGGGCCCGTGTTTCAGGGGCCGTCTTTTTAAGCAAAGTCTCAGGGGGATTTCCAGAACGTTATGTTTCAATAAGTCCTAGCAAAGAAGTAGATGATTGGCCCAGTGTCAATTTAATCGTGAGAAAGGAAGTCTTTCTTCAAGTCGGCGGTTATGATTCCGATTTTTGGCCAGGCGAAGATACCAAATTATGCCGAGATATTATCATGACAGGTTGGAAGATAATCTATATTCCAGAACTGATAGTACATCACCACCGACGCGCCAAATTACACAAACATCTGCGCCAAATAGGGAATTATGGTTATCACCGAGGTTTTTTTGCTAAGCATTATCCCGAAAACTCCAGAAAATTAACCTATTTTATACCCACATTTTTTGTCATATTTATAATTATCGGTACATTAGGCAGCTTTTTTTCAAAAAGCATTCAACTGGTTTTTATGGCCGGATTATTAGCCTACGGCTTCGCTTTACTCAAAGCACTGTGGGATATCAAACGCCATGAAGACTGGCGCGTCACATTATGCAGCCCCTTCTACATTGTTCTAACCCATGTTTGGTATGGCATCAGATTCATCAAAGGCTTTTTTGCGAAAAGCTATCATGGTTCATTAGGGCGCTAAGATGTGCAAAGAAGCAAAATAAATTTTGCACTCCAAGCTAACGGCAAAATAAATTTTGCACTCCAAAAGCACCGCAAAGTTTTTGCGACGATCAAAATTGATCCTGACCCTTTTTTTGGGAATGCGCCCTTTGATCAGTTAGTCACTCAATAGTTGAATTGGCGACAGATGCCTTTAAAAAGCATCTATATGAGGAGAGTTAAACCTGACATGTTTTAAAAACCTGTCACTCGATTTTCAAGTTTTTGATGTTATTTGGCTTTGCTAAGCCCTATTTTTGAGCCTTAAAATATACAACTCATTGATTTTTAAAGTTATTTAGTTTTGAGCGCATAAAATGATATTGCTTTTTAAATCAAGAACTTACAAAAAACTTGAAGATCGAGTGTCAGGGTGCGATTAAAAGTGCGGGGATATACTTATTAGCTCAAGTCAGGTGGTGGTGACTAAACCTATCTCTAGCGAGATTTTTAAGCCAAAAGCGCAAATTGACTTATACTGTCCACTGTTATAATTTTCGTGTTTTGTTAGTCACCACCACCTGACTTAAGCTTTTAGACAACTGCTTTCACGCCAAAGATTTTGCGCGCAAAATCTTTGGCGTGAAAAGCTGTTGGCTAGGTGGGTGTGTCCCCGCACTTTTAATCGCACCCCGAGTGTCAGGTTTGCTTGACATTTTCAAATCCTACCCATTTTCAAATCCTACCCATTTTTTGTCGTTATATATTAATATAGATGAAGTTGCTCATCTCACTTAAACCATTTTTCGTTCCAAATTTATTTTGCATCGAAGCTATTTAACGGCAAAATAAATTTTGTACTCCAATAGCAGCAAAATAAATATCACGCAAAGCCGCTAAGAACGCTAAGTTTGTGATTCTTGACGCTTTGCGTCTTTGCGTCTTTGCGTGAGATGGGTAATATGACTTATGTGCCACTATACGCTTCAAGACACTTTAGCATTAAGAGAAAAACTCAAAAATATCAATCAATTGCAACAAGACATTGATGCTCAAAAGCCGTTGCAATCAGCACTTTGGCCCTAGGCTGTCGAAATAGTCCTAAAAACGAGTCCTGGTTTTTGGCTGATAATTATTTTATTAACCGCCTAAAATTTATAGGTTTCAAGCTATTTTTAGTGTCAGTTTTCGATAAAAAATGACCT
>QNEL01000406.1 GCA_003645185.1 Candidatus Parabeggiatoa sp. nov. 3 | reverse complement strand
GGATTGCCCCTACGGGCGGCTTGTAGGGGCAATCCCTTGTGGTTGCCCCCTTTCTCCTTTCTTTTTTTAAATACCTGAAAATTTATGGTTCAGTACTTAGGTTTTCAGGTAAAAGTTTTTGTGTGCAAAAACTTTTGCCTGAAAAGGCGGAGCCTGGGGGAAAGGAATATCAAAAAGGCATCAAGCCTTCAGTTGTTGAATGTGAATACTTCATTGAACCTGCCCAACAGTGATGGTGACCAATTTATCTGGATGTATTCGCTGCTGAAAGGCCTTTCTGATCTTGTCTACTGTCACACCTTCTACGTTTTGGTTGAATGTGTGTAGGTAATCTAAAGGAAGACGGTAGTAGCCGAGCATTGAAAGATAGCCGATGATGTTGCTATTGCTCTTGATCCGCAGCGGAAAGCTGCCCGTGATGCCTTGTTTTGCCTTCTTTAATTCTGCCGCGCTGGGGCCCTGCTTTATAAACTCTGCTAGGGTTTGTTTGAGCAGTGTCATGGCTTCGGTGGCTTGATCTTGACGGGTTTTCACGCTGGCGATGAAGGGGCCGGCAACCCGTCGCGGGGAGAAGTAGCTGTAGGTGCTATAGGCTAAGCCGCGTTGTTCACGTATTCTTTCCGATAGACGTGAGACTAATCCACTGCCGCCCAGTATGTAGTTGCCCACATAGAGGTTGAAGTAGTCTGGATCACCTCGTGCCACACCTGGTTGCCCGATGAGTATGTGCGTTTGGGTTGAGGGGTGTTCTATGTGTTGTGTTAAGGCTTGTTCTAATTCGATGACGGGTGGTAAGGCGAGCGGCGTCTCGCCTGGAGACAGTTGCTCGATTATCGTTTTGGCCAGTGTTTCGGCTGCGGTTCTCTCTAGGGCTCCGACTATTGAAATCAGGGCATTTTTCGCAACATAGTAGCGGCCGTGAAAGGCTTTTAAGTCGTCACGGGTGAGGGCGCTCACGGTTTTAGCTGTGCCGTCTGATAGGCTAGCGTAAGGATGTTTGCCAAAGGCGCTTTGATAAAACGCTTTTCGTGCGAGGCTACTCGGTTGTTGCTCTTGGTATTTCAGGCCGATCAAGGTTTGTTGTCTGAGGCGTTCAAACGCGGTGGCTTCAAAATCGGGTTTGGCCAGTAATAAGGCGAGCATGTTGACAGCGGGTTGCAGTAGTGCCGGTTCGCTGAGACTGCGGAGACTGACGCTTGCCATGTCGCTGTCTACTGAATTGCTCAGTTCTGCGCCTAAGTTGTCAAAGTGTTCGGCAATCTCGTCGGCCGAGTGGCCTGCCGCGCCTTCACTCAGTAAATCATTGGTGAGCATAGCGAGCCCGGATTGTTTGCCATCACGGGCGCTGCCGGCATCAAAGACGATTTCAATATCGACCATGGGTAAGTCGGGGGCGGGCACAAAATAGACTCTCGTGCCGCTGTCTGTTTGCCAGTGTTGAATGGTGGGTTGGCTGCTGGCATTGTGACAGAATAGCCAACTCAAAAAGAACAGCCCGAGCCAGAATGGGGGGGGGGTTATTTGCATGGATAAACTCCTGTTTGGTTGAAAGATTTTGTAAAAACGGGTTAATTGTTAATTATAACGGATGATCGGCGCGGGCGAACACGCAGGTTCGCCCCTACAAGCTTTGTGGATTTTTTCGTTATCGCCCCTTTGATAATATTGTAGGGGCTCTCCTTTAGTGTTCGCCCTTTTAAAATTACCACAAAATTGGAATGAACATTAACCATTAAATAGGTTGTGGTTCTAAGACGGCTACGGTTAGGTGTTCGTCTATCAGGTATTCACGGGCGACGGCCTGTATTTGTTCAGGGGTGATGGCTTTGATGTTATCTAAGTACTGATCAAATAATCGCCAGTCTAATCCGATGCTGTTTAACATGCCTATTTTCATCCCTTGATAGAAGATGGAGTCCAGTTCATACACTTGGGCGGCGCGTAGTTGGATTTTAACCCGTTCCAATTCGGCAGGTTCCACTAAGGTGGTTTTCAGTTGTTCAATCTGTTCCCGAAAGGCCTTTTCTAAATCGGCTACGGTATGAGATTGTGTGGGTATGCCGCTGAAAGTCAATAAGTCGGTTAGGCGGCGAAATGGATTGTACCCGACACTGGCACTGCTGGCAATCTCTTGTCCACGCACTAGATTTTTCGATAAACGAGCACTGTTGCCGCCGTCTAGTATGTAGGAGAGGACTTCTAGCGCGTAGATTTGCCATTCGTTTTCTTTGGCAATGGTTTTTAATACCGGCGCTTTGTAGCCCATCATTAAATAAGGCACTTTCGCGGGCAATTTGACGGTGATGCGTTTGATGCCAAATTGTTCTACTTCTGGACGCGAAATAGGGGGCGTGATTTCACGGGGTTTGAGGGGGCCAAAGTGTTGTTTTGCTAGGGCTAATACGGCATCAGGTTCGACATCGCCAACCACGACAACGGTGGCATTGTTGGGGGCATACCAGCGTTGATACCAGTTTTGCAGATACCCTAATTTGTAATTTTGGATGTCACTCATCCAGCCGATGATGGGGTTTTGATAGGGGCTGGTTTGATAGGCGGTGGCCCGAAAGCTTTCATACAGCCGGCTGATGGGTTTGTCTTCAGTACGACTACGGCGTTCTTCTGCAACGACTTGTCTTTCTTTGGTAAATTCTTTTTCTCTCAAGACTAGATTTTGCATCCGATCCGCTTCCATCTCAAAGCTGATGTTGAGACGGCTTTTTTCTATGGTTTGAAAATAAGCGGTGTAATCGCTGCCGGTGAAAGCATTTTCACTGGCCCCGTTGACGGCCATGATGCGGGAAAATTCGCCAGGCGAATATTTTTGGGTGCCTTTGAACATCATGTGTTCTAAGATGTGTGATAAGCCGGTTTTGCCTTCTTGTTCATAGCTTGAACCGACTTTATACCATACTTGGCTGACGACAACGGGGGCGCGATGATCTTCTTTGACGATCAAGTGTAGGCCGTTGTCTAATGTCCATTCATGGACTTCGCCGGCCATGAGGGCGGCCGAGCTATAACACAATAAACAAAATGCAGTGAGTTGTCGTTTTTTGTACATTCATTTCTCCGATGATGATTAATGATAACTACAAGAATTGTATATAAAAAAGGATTTTTGGCCTTAGCACTTTTTTTTCAACATGCAAGGCTTCAAGTTTTTGCGCGCAAAAACTTGAACATGGAATAGAAATCACAGAGGGCCACAGAGTTTCACAGAGTATAAGTCTATGATTTTTAATTATATCCTAATATTAAATGCACTTTAAAGGTGTCTTTTTTTTACCAGAATTGACAAACTGATAGGTGGTAAGGGTTTTTGGCTTTATTGAAAATGTACGATTTCGATTTTCAAAAGCGAATCTGCCTGTTAAATATGGCGTGTGTTTTTGAGAAAGCAATAACGACAAGGATTAGAGTTTATACTGATTTAACGTAATTCATTGATTTATTTAAAATTCTCATTTTGAGAAAACGAATCAAGCACTTGACTTAAATTAAATCGGTATAGCGTCTATTGTATATAAAAATGGATTTCTTCGCTAATTTATTGCAATGAACGATTTCGATTTTCAAAAGCGAATCTGCCTGAAATCAAATCGAAATAAATCCCTTGTTATAGCATTTTCAGCAAGCGTGAAAAACATCAATTGTAGGGGCAAGCCCTTGTGGTTGCCCTGTATTCAACGAAAAATGCGATATATACAATCATTGTTGTTGCTGTTTTTTAATCCTTTATTATATACAATCCTTGTCGTTCTGTTCATTGTTCATTGAGGCATTCCACCAGTGCATGACATGTTGTCGATGTGTGGCAATCTGTTCATGCTTGATTAATGCCGGTTGATTTTGCAAGGCTAAACGATGGGTGTGAGTACGGTAAGTTTGATAGGCTTCGCTTAATTGGCTACAGGCGGTTTCTTCAAATAGCGCATGTTTTGCGAATAACCCTAGCAGGGGTAGCATCCCGGTTGTGTCGAGCAAACTGGGATAATCGGCGGCCCAACGTAAAACAAGATATTGAATGAGAAATTCAATGTCAACTATGCCACCGAGCCCTTGTTTTAAATCAAACTGATCATTGTCGTTAAAGGGAGGCAGCGCGGGTTGGCTTTTGTCTAAATTTTTTTGCATTTTATCTCGGATATCGCAGACATCTTGTTTTAATTTTTCTGGTTCGCGCCGGATGCTGAGAATCTGACTGCGAATATTTTCAAACAGTGCTATGTTGCGCGGATTGCCCGCTATGGTTCTGGCACGTATCAGGGCTTGATGTTCCCATGTCCAAGCATTTTGCTGTTGGTAGCTTTCAAAAGCGTCAAATGAGGAGACTAATAGACCTGATTTACCGTCTGGCCGTAAACGGGAATCAATTTCATATAAAATGCCAGAGGGCGTATTGCTGGTCATGATATGGATAATGCGTTGCGCGAGACGCGCAAAAAAGACTTGATTATCCAATTGTTTATTGCCATCGGTGAATTGTTGCTCGCCATGCGAATTGTGCAAGAAAACGAGATCGAGATCGGAACCATAACTGAGTTCGATACCGCCGGCTTTGCCGTAGGCAATAATGCACATTTCCGCTGTGTGCGTTTCATTTTGATCCTGGTAACGCGGTTCGCCATGTTTTTGGATGAGGTAGTGATAGGCTATTGATAAGGCGCGTCTGACTAAGCAGTCTGCTATTGCGGCGAGATAGTCGCTGGTAACGGGTGCCGTTAGATTACCAGACAATTCGGCCGCTGCGATGTGTAGAATATTCGCCCGTTTGAATTGACGCAAGCTGTCCATTTGCATATCTAAATCATCTTCAGGCAAATGGGCTAATTGAGCTTGCAGGGCTTGTTCTAATTCATCGGGTTTGAGGGGATCGTATAAGCTGCGGGGATCGAGTAGTTCATCTAGTAATAGGGGATAGCGGGTGATTTGTTCGGCAATCCAAGCACTGTCGCCACATAAACGCACGAGTTGCTTTAAAACGTGTGGACGTTCTATCAATAAGGCGAGATAAACACTGCGTTGTGCAACGGATTCTATAAACTTCAAAGTACGGTGTAGTGCCTCTTCTGGGTTTTGCTGCTCAATCGCGGCGGTGATGATCAAGGGCACTAAGGTGTCTAATTTTTCTCGTTTTTGTTGCGTGAGTTTCTGAATGGGGCGTGATTCAAGTAATTGTTGTAGATGAAGTAGCACAGCTTCTGCATTCTGAAAGCCTGAATTTTGTAACAACAGCTTTCCATTTTCAGGATCATTGAGTCCTCCCATCCATAAGGTTTGCCAACGGTTCAAATCGACGGATTGCAAGGCATCTATGTTTTTGGCTGCGGGTTTAGCGGCCATCACTTGTTCAAATTCAGTGTGTACTTGAGTTTGATGGTGCAGTAGTTGGGCTATAAAGTGATTCCAATCAGAAAAGCCGAGGCTGTAAGCTAAACGGGCTTGATTGAGTTCATCGTCAGGTAAAGTTTGCGTTTGTCGATCTTCAATGGCTTGTAGATGGTTTTCAGTGAGGCGTAAAAAGTGATAGGCTTCGCGCAAATGGGTGACCGCTTCTTTGGGAAGCTGTTGATATTGTTCGAGTTGCGTTAAGGTGGTGAGTAAATGGCGCACTTGTAAAGCGGGTTGCCTTCCAGCGCGTATCAATTGAAAAACTTGACAAGTAAATTCGATTTCACGAATGCCACCTGGCCCAAGTTTGATATTATTATTAAGGCCTTTGCGACTGGTTTCTTGATCAATCATAGCCTTCATATTGCGTAGTGCTTCAAAGGCGTTGAAGTCTAAATAGCGACGATAGACAAAGGGGCGTAAGGTTTTCAGTAATGACTCGCCTTCGGCTTTGTCACCTGCAACGACACGGGCTTTCACTAAGGCGTAGCGTTCCCAATCTCGTGCATGGGCTTGATAATAGTCTTCCATTGCGGAAAAACTCATGACGAGGGGGCCGCTGTCACCAAAGGGTCGCAAACGCATATCAACGCGAAAAACTTGTCCATCTGCCGTGATCTGCCCTAAAACGTTTATCAGTTGTTGGCCTAAGCGTATAAAAAACTCTTGATTGGAGCGTGGCCGTCTGACACCGGTTGTTTCGCCTTGCTCTGGGTAGGCAAAAATGAGATCAATATCAGAAGAGAAATTCAATTCTTGTCCGCCCAATTTACCGAGCCCAAGCACGACTAGGGGCACCGCGTTGCCTTGGCTATCAGTGGGTGTACCGAATTGAGCGGTTAAGCGTTGATAAACCCATTTTAATGGGGCATCAATCATGGCATCGGATAAATCGGATAATGATTTAAAGCTTTCAGCTAGGGGGGCCCATCCGGCTAAATCGCGCCAAGCGATGCGTACCATTTCTCGACGACGGTATAAGCGTATGGCACGCATTAAACTCATTTCATCTTCGGCATCTTGCAAGCGTTTGGTGAGAGATTGTGAATCATAATTGGGGACTTTTAACAAGTCGCCCGTTTCAATCAAGTCATGAAGCAAGGTAGGTTGTTGCACACAGCTTTTCGCCACAAATGGGCTAGATGCCCAGACTTTGGGTAAACTGTCAAGAATCTGAGGAAAGGCTGTCAAGTGTTCAAGATTGTCAGCACCCGCATTGGTTTGATAATCTTGCCAAAGGCTACGGACTTCGGGTTGTAAGATAGGTGGTAGATTAGATACAGTTGTTTCAATCATCAAAGTGTTTCCCCTTGTGAATAGTGAGTTGGGCGAACACGCAGGTTCGCCCCTACAACCCTTGAATACGTGGGGTTTAGCGTTATAGATCAAATCCTCAAAGCGTTTTTCGTTTTCAATGCATTGTCAAGTGGCTTGAGTCTTCAACCAAGTAAGCAAGAGGATCAAATTCAAGCACCTTTTCGCAAAAGGCCTTCCATTCATCGTTCACATCATCAAAGACAATGTTCTCATCTTTTATAATGCCATCGGTGACAACATAGTTTTCTTGGAGATAAAGAACATCATCGTCATTTAATGCTGTCCGTTGTTCATCCGCGCCATTTTCGTTTGTCTTGTCTTGCCGTAAATTTTGTAAATTGGGTTTCCAAGCAGGAAATTCATGGAATCTTTTGGCTAAATAAGCTTTAGAGTATTTTCCCATTTCAGGCATATTTGAAGGCCTCCTTTGAGTTGAGGTTTTCGTTTGAGGCTGATTTTTAAATCAGCTAGATTGTGATACGATTTAAACTTATTATATGACAATTCCTATAAAAAAAGATTCATTTTATTTTTTAAGATTTGAATGGTGGGCAACAAAAACCCGTTACCCACCCTACATTGATTCAGTTAGACAATTCCTATAAAAAACGATTCATTTTATTTTTTAAGATTTGAATGGT
>QNEL01000405.1 GCA_003645185.1 Candidatus Parabeggiatoa sp. nov. 3 | reverse complement strand
TTTCAGGCAAAAGTTTTGCGCGCAAAACTTTATTTCACGCTAAAGTTTCGCGAAGCGAAACTTTAGCGTGAAATCCTGAAAAGCATGGCACGATTTTCAAAGCCCCCTTCAGAAAAATAATTTTGGGCATGAGCAAGGGATTGCCCCTACAACCCGCCCGTAGGGGCAATCCCTTGTGGTTGCCCCTTTTTGATATTAATTATCTGAAAAGCTATATCTTAAAAAAAATGCTGATTAATCATAAGCATCATGATTTTTGTTGATAAAATTTTTGTTGATAAAAAATCAGTGTCAATCATGAATCGAAGCCAAATCAGCGTTCTATCCTTTAACAAATACAAATCAAAGGAGAAAACTGATGATGACAACAATCGTTTCACAAGAAATAAGCGCAACTTTTCCTACAACTGATACCATTGTTGAAGCATTACAACATCTTTCCCCCAAATAAGTACTGAAGCATAAATTTTCGTGTATTTTGAAATGGGGCAACCACAAGGGATTGCCCCTACGCAATGCCATGTAGGGGCAATCCCTTGTGGTTGCCCTTTGCTATACTGCCGGAAACGATGAATGAGGTGGCTGCGATAACGGGTATGCCTATCAAAGTAAACAGTAGGCATTCTGCGTTATGACAATCTGACGATGCGAATTGCATGAGTGCATCACTGCCTTCTTCAAAGTGTACCAGTTCTAGTTTTTTGCTCACTAATTGACAGGAAGAACTGTCAGCGATAATGGCTGGTGCAAAACAGCCGCTTATTAGAAATGCGAGCAGTGTGAATAGACTAATGAGTTTCAGGAAATGAATTGGGTGTTGTAGGGTGTTCATGGTTTTTTCCCGTATTAAAAAAGCGGGTGGGCAACATAAAGAGGTTACCCAGCCGACATTCATTAATTAAATGGTGGGCAACATAAAGACGTTACCCACCCTACATTTAGAATCCGGTTAATTAATTAATAGGGCTACTTGTGCGAGCTTTTGCAAGGCATCATCTAGCAGTTGGGTTAAGATTTCGCGTTTGTTGTTATCGCTTAATGTCAGTTGTTCGCCTGTTTCTTGATGTTTGACATTGAGCGTGATTTGTCCTTTCTTGAGCAAGTCGTTTAGTAATAGTAGCAGGGCGGTATGATCACGTTTACCGTCAAGGTAGGGCAGTAGATATAAACAAACCTGATTTTTGATCGTGAACCATTCACAGCGTAGGTTGGTGACTTTGGGACTGTGTTTCACTTGCAAGCGCGCTATTGGACTCGCTTCTGGCTTTTCGCTGATTGTCGTGACAAATTGTGCCGGGTTGCTCTGTAATTCAATCAGGCCCATTGAGTAAGTTTTTAATAACATGTCAGCTAGGGTGCTTTCATCTTGAACATCGTTTTGTTCGTCGTTGGCCGCCTTGATCTGTTGCTGTGCTTGTTTAACCAGTTCGCTAAATGTGACAGATTGAGGCCATTGTTCTGCTAAGTAACGTATGGCCGCTTGAATGAGAGGCTGATCGCTTGAGAGGGTGCCCATCTCATTTTCAAACTGTTGTTCAGCAGGTGAGGCCGTATTGGCTACAGCTTGTAAAGAAGAGGCGATATGAAAGAGGCGGATCACGTCGGGAGATAAACTGCGTGTTAAGGGTATGTCTTGATGACATAAGAGCGTATGGCGAAAATGGCGGTTGCGTAAATAATCCATCATTTGTTCTTGATGAATTAAGTCGCCTTTGAACTGTTGTAGTGCTTCGGCGATTTGGGGAGGAAAGTCGCTTGTGAGCATGGTGTGTAAAAAGGCATCGCCTAAATAAGCTAAATCTTGTGTTTTAGCCTGTTCAATAAATTCATGAAAATACAGCGGGTGATTTTCTTCATTGAGAAATTCGTGGCAAACAAAAGATTCAGGTAATGCTTTGAAATCATTGAGTTCTGCGTTAGCAAATTGGCTGTAGCGAGCTTCACCATTAGCGGTTGCATCGCTGAGAAATGCTAACAAGGCGTTGATTTGTTCCGTTCGCGCTGTCTCGTCAGTGATGGCTTTGGTGTGATAACGCATCATATCGCGCAGGGTGCTACGCATATTCCAACCCGGTTTGGTGTTGTAACTGACGTAGGCTACGCCATTGGCCGTTAAATGATGTTTGCAAATGTGCAGTATTTTCTCTTGCACTTCAGGTGACATCCAAGAATAAATGCCATGTGCGATAATGTAGTCAAATTGCCCAAAACGATCATCAATTTCTAATAGGTTTTGATGTTTGAGGGTGATATTTTTTAGCCCTAAAGCCTGAATTTGTGCTTGGCCTTGAGCAATGCGTTGTGCTGACAAATCAACACCCCAAACCTCGGCTTTTGGTAAAGCGTAGGCAGTCGGGATGATATTGCTACCATCACAGCAACCGAGTTCTAAGACGCGACAGGTTTGCACGGAAGGGGGTGTCATGCCAAATAGGAAGGCTAAGGTTGCCAATCGTTCCGGTTGTGCGTAGGGCATGGCATTGCAAGTATAGGGTAATTCGTCGTAGCGGGTTTTTGTTGCGATCATGAGAGTTATCGTTTTTGCATTTGTAGGGTAGGTATTGATTGCTTAGCCTTTTCATGCTGGTTTGGTGTGGGTCAAATTACCCAAACCACGGCTAAAAATCTTTGTACAGGACAAAAAATGTACTTTGCTGGCCTACGTTCCAAATTTATTTTGCTGTTATTTTGCTGGCCTTAGTGAATTTATATTTTTTTTGTCCTGTACATAGGCTAAAAATACACGGTTTTAAAAGAAGGTTTAAACAAGCCCAAAGGTAGGAAAAATCAATATCGGGGAATAGGGAATAGGTAGTGCATCGCCTTATCCCTTTCCCCCCCTCCATTAATTAAAAAGTCCGCCCATCCCAGCCCCATAACGAGGCTTCAGCGTTCATAAATACAATGTAAATTCTGTTTTTGGGAATATTCAGGCTGTTTTCAATGAATGCACACAGTTTTTGTGACAGTTCAGTTGTACTGGCTGTTGGTAAACGGATGCTTTTGAGTTCTAAAAAAGCGGTGGGTTGATCTGTTCCGGCAAATACCATTGGTGTATTCGCTTGTAGGGCTACCATGATATAACTTTCCGGCTTTCCTAAGGCATTGGCCACCATTAGTGAAGCATTTGCCAATAAGGTTGCGTGTTGTTCTGGTTTAATCTGGCATTCCTCCAGTGGGCACTGGTTCAGTTCAATGCAATCCTAATGGCGAAATAGGCTTTCATTGCCTTGAGAAACAAGGCGATTACCCCGTTTTGGCTGTATGATTTTAATCTATTGATTTTTATAGCTTTTACATTATAGTGAACCAGTGCCCTCCAGTGTGTTGTGTTAATTTTGAGGAGTCAGGAAAGTCAAGGTAAAGATTTATGTAAAAAAACTTTTGTGTACCTATTTATCAATAACTTGCAGATACAAGCTATTATTAAACAGGTACCACCAATAACATGGTTCCAATTTTTTGCAACGGATTTCTAAACGGGCAACATTCATCGTTTAAATTTCGCAGTGGGATCACTATGGTTCGATCAGTATTACCCCAGGCTTATTTTTTTTGTGTTGGGACATCGTCATCCCGGCACGAGCATTAATAAAAGTGGGATCTGTGATCACATAGTGCTTTCCACGATAGGTGATGCTATCTCCACTCACTTGACCATTAAAGTGTACTGCTGTGGCGATATGCCCCGGATAGCTAAGCCCGACTATTTCAAGCCCCAACAAGTGCTGTACTAACCAAGCGAAAAGCACCGAGCGATCTTCACAATCAGAATAAGGATAAAAAAGACTTTCCTCAGCAAACAGGTAATTTTCCTCACCAAACTGGTCTTTATCGGTTTTATATTTAAAGGCTGTTTGGACAAAACGTAATAACAAGTTGACCGCATCCAACTCCGACTTGCTCGTTACCAGTGGTCTGAGTTGTTCCAGCAATTGCTTGCCTGTTTCTGGGTGGACTGTCGAAATGAAGTACATACCAATATCCATCTGTGGATAAGTGCGTAAAAAATCCACGGTATGCCGGTCATAATTTGCCTTTATATGATAATTCTTCCCTCTATAGCTGAAAGTCAAATGTTTAGCCCCAGACTGAGAGCGGGTGACAATAGGGCTCGATAGGCGCATGTCCAAAGCCTTGGTAGCACCGGGGTAATGACTGTCGTAAGTGTACACTCGCCGCAACTGTTGCCGATCTTTGCCATCGAAAGGAATGTCGTAGTAACGCATGCCGTCAAAAGTGAAATAGGAAACAGCATAGAGCGCCTGATTGACTGGCATAAGCAAATATACCTGGTGACGGTCATAAGCAATTCGCGCCAGATACCCATTCTTGGTGAGGATAAACCAAGTGAGGAGTAGCTGCTCATTGTGGCGGTTGGGGTGGAGATTTTTGACCAGTTGATGGACCAGTAGCAAATAGGCCCAGTCGTTAAGTTGCAAAGTACGACGTTGTGCATTAAATTGTTCCAGTAATGGCTCATAGTCAGCGCGGCTCAACTTGGCCCAATAATCGCTGATAGCCTGCTTATTGATGGTATACCCAAAGGAGGCCTTGAAGGCGGGATCAATGCGAAATGGTAGTTGATGGCCATAAAAGGCCACAGTGATGCGCGTCCCCTTAGCAGGAATGACTGTCACAGCTGGAGGCTTGGGACGAGATGGTCGCACCACAGGGGGCCTGACTCGTGGCAACTGAGGGGTAGGTTTGTAGCGATCGAGCGACTTTACCTTAGGAATCACATTCGGCTTGGGTGTTTCATCCCGCACCACGCCATATAGAAGTCGCATTTCCCGCCAGTGGGCCTTTAGAAAAGCGGTAAATTCCCTGTCCCGTTCGTCTTTGAACTCTTGGAAATCTTGCATCATCTGGCGTTGCCAGCTAGCAAAGTCATCACCTGCAAAAACAAAGGGAGACATCATTAGCCATCCCCATAACATTAATCCTGGCAAAATAACAGATTGTAATTGTTTCATTGATACCTCCGTACCATTTTGAATGATTATACAAATTAGTTATATAACCGACATTCCGCACATATTGATTGTAACTTGTTGATTTTAAATAAGTATAAATATAATTTATCTATAATTTATCTTTTCCATAAATTTTATTTTGATTTAATATCAGATACTTACAGAGGGGTGCGGAATGTCGGATATAAAATACTACTTAAAATTAAAAATTAAGTAACTTTTTTCGACAAATGGAATGATTAAATACCATTTTGCGCCTTAAGGACTTTCCGTGAGGCTTATTACAGACATCATCAGTGTGGCAAATTTACCAGCCAAAATGGCTTGTTCCAAACAAGGGCAAGCCTACGGATTGCCCCTACAATATCAATTGTTCTTGTAGGGACAATTCCTTGTGCTTGTCCTTCCCTTGTGGTTGCGCTTTCTCTGGGGGTATGGGGATTTGAGCGAACCTGCACTAGTTACCCTTCTCTTTTTTCTCCTGTTTCTCTAGTTTCTTCGTCATTTCCTCAATCGACTTTTCGGCTTGAAACTTTTGCCACAATGCCCGCTGGTTGCCCATGCTAGTTTTCAGGGCCTTTTTCGCCGCTGCCGCAATAGCCTCATATTTTCCGACTTCCATAGCCACCAAGCAGTAGTAACTACCCTTTGGGCTAGTTGCATATCTTTTTGGGCTGGTGCCGTGGAGGGTAGCTTGCGTCAATTGTTCAGTAACCGCCTTAGACATTTGATCCAAGGTTTCAGCGTCGCCACTACCAGTACTTTCCGCATACTCTTGAAACATGCCCTTGACACTGACTTCTAGCGTTTGCGCCATTGAGAGCCGCGCCGCGCCTAGGCATTTTTGTTCTCGAAGAAAAGCATTGGAACTTTTGCTTGAACCGACTGCGATAAGCGCGCCTGTTACTTTGGATGGATTGCATATCCACTCAGGCGCACTGGACTTGGGAGCGTCTGGATAAACGCAGGACGGTTTCACTAACGATGTAGAAGAGCAAGCAACAAATAGCGTTGCTGTCAATGGTATTATGAACCCCAAAAAAATCTTGTTAATATTTTGTTTTATAAACACTTTTTACTCCTTCAAGAGATGTTATGCCGGTTAATGTCTCTGCTAATCGACAAGATCACACCCTCTTTATTAGATGTTCACTTTTCCCATAAATGGTCAGAGGATTATCATCTTAGACTATCCAGAATGCTTAGGCCTACTTGACTAGAAAATTCGTTTTTGTTGATATTTCAAGAAAACCTTGATGAAAGATTCCAAAGCCAACATCCTATAGTTGGGCATTGAGAAATATTCAACAAAAACTGTTATAAATAATTACCACATAAGTAGGGACACATAAATCTTTTAACATTTTCTATATATAAGAATTTTGTATAAAAAACTTTTGTTGACCTACATATATTACTAATATAGGTTGAACGATAAAACGCTAATCTCCCCTAAATCCCCTATAGATGATGTAACTTAATCAGCATTTGACGAGTTCAACATCAATCTGGCTATTAACAATAATTACAAATATGCCCTATTGTCAATAGCAAAAAAACCGAGTCAATAGCATAGAAGACACACAGCAACATGAGTTAATGCAATCGTTCATGGGACCATCGAATGGAATTGATTAAATTATAGAGATTATCTATAAAGTGTTACCCTACCTCGAATATATTTGAACCATGCCAAAATTTCCATTCAATGAAAATCCCTTTTCAATCAGAACATTCGCCTGAACATCTGCTCCACTTTATCAAAAAATTTTGAACAATATTGGTACTAATTCTTTAAGCCATTCCCAATCACTACCTCTAGTCGTTTTCATCCACACACAGACCTCATTCCCGTATGGATCACGCCAAGTACCACGGGGTACAGCAGAAATAGTTGTTTTAATTGTATCTGTTCCTATCGTTACCTCAATATCACTTGTTATCGTACCATTTTTCTCTCTGATTACCATATCAGTACTTCCATCAACTATTACCCCCTCCAGTTGGTTTGCCAACTTATATAGGGCAGCAGTCCTTGCCTCATTTTCTTGCTCAGGCGTATTTATATGGGTGCTACACCCCACAGCAGCGTTTTTCCCTCCGTATGGTGGCATTTGGGAGTGGGCCCAATCCGGCTTGCGTGGTGACATGCTACAGGTGGAGGAAAAGATACACAAGAGAAGGATTGCTGTCACTCTATATAACGTAGATAGCATAGTTTTGTCCTCTAGGTAGCACAACATGGATATTTTCTAATTCAGGAAAGTGCAGCTATAGAGCGTAGCGTATGAATTGATACTTGTTTAAAGTAGGTAAAACATGATATTCTATCCATCCCTCATTTATTCAAACTGACTTATGTGGAATATGAATTCAAGTCGTGGCAAACCATTA
>QNEL01000404.1 GCA_003645185.1 Candidatus Parabeggiatoa sp. nov. 3 | reverse complement strand
TACCCTATCGCCCGCTTGCCCACCATCCCTCTCTTTTAGAATGATTTTGTATCGAGCGTTTTTGTGTGCCCTTCGACAGGCTCAGGGTACGAAAAAACTTTTGTGTGAAAATCTTATGAAAATCAATAGTCTAAGATATAGACCAATCTTCCAATGTCAAATCAGGCACTTTGCCAAAATCTTTCCAATTACGAGTCACGAGAACACCTTTGATAGACAAAACAATTGAGGCAATGCGTAAATCTTGGCTGCCAATACGTATTTTTTGTTGGCGTAAAGTATCGTAGTAAGCATAAGCCGCTTTATCAAAGGGTAATACTTGAATCTTGTTAAAATAGGCCACACTGGCTTGTAAATCGCCATAAGCCTGAATGAGTTTTTCCATTGAATTTGCTCGCTTAATGACGATGAGACGACCTCTTACTTGTTCGTCAACTGTAATAATGGTAACAGCTAAAGTCTTGGCATTTATTCCTGCCAAATGCTGCACCACAACAGGATGTTGTCGTTGAAAAAGCGAAACATGATCAGTATCAAGAATATATAATTTATTGTTCATAGCCTTCCCTTGCATCAACTTCGCAGCGATACTCAGCAATGGCAGCCTGAAATTCCTCCCAATTGGGATCATCTTTGAACATTCCTGCAAACTTGAGCCAAGGATGTTCTGGTGGTGATGAACTGGATAGACTAGCCTGATTAACGACATCGCCATTAACCACTTTAAGAAGTTGTTCTAAAAAAAGTGATATTTCTGGTAGCCTGTTCGATGGAAACTGATCAATGAGTTGATAGGTGTATTGTTTAGTCAGTGCTGAAGCTTGAATTGTCATGAGATAATCTCCTTTATTTTTCCGTGTTTTGCGTTTTTAACGCTTTACGGTGTTCACAGAGGGCCACAGAGATTACTCTGTGAAACTCTGAAAACGAAGCGAACTCTATTCGAGGTTCAAGTTTTTGCGCGCAAAAACTTGAACCTCGAATGTTGAAAAAAAAATCTGACATCCGTTTCCAAATCACGCAAACCGCTTACGCATAAAAGCGTAATACATCACAGGAATCACAACCAATGTCAGCAAAGTGGAAACCAGAATCCCAAAAATAAGGGAGATGGCTAAACCACTGAAAATGGGATCGTCTATAATAAATAAGGCCCCTAACATGGCTGCCAATCCGGTTAATATAATCGGTTGAGCGCGAACAGCGCCAGAGCGCACGACGGCATCTTGAAAGGCCATACCTTCTTCAACTTGTTGATTTATAAAGTCAACGAGTAAAATAGAGTTCCTAACAATAATGCCCGCTAAAGCTATCATACCGATCATGGAAGTTGCCGTGAATTGAGCGCCCATCAGGGCATGTCCAGGTAGTACGCCAATAATCGTTAGCGGTATTGGTGCCATGATGATAATGGGAACCAAATAGGATTTAAATTGGGCAACCACTAGGAGGTAAATCAAAATCATGCCGACAGCGTAAGCAATCCCCATGTCACGAAACGTTTCATACGTGATTTGCCATTCGCCATCCCATTTGATGCTGTAACGGTAAGGATTGTCAGGTTGGCTGAACAGGTATTCTTCCAGATTGTATTGTCCTTCAACCACTAAGTCTTTAAGCGCCATGTAAAGATCAAACATGCCATATAACGGGCTGTCCAAGTCACCTGCCATGTCACCTGTGACATACACCACCGCTAATAAATCTTTGTGGTAAATGGGTTGTTCTCTCGTTCCTTCTGTGATGTCAACAAATTCTGATAAGGGCACTAATGCACCGTTTTGACTGCGAACGCGTAGGCTTTTAAGCCTCTCTATATCCCCTTTATCCGCTTCAGAAAATTCTAAACGAATGGGAATCGGGTATTTGACATGAGCATCGTGCAAGTAGCTGACATCATTCCCTTTTAAAACCATATTGATGTTGGCTACCACTTGCGCTTGAGAAATTCCTAACAAGGCCGCTTTTTCTTGATCAACATGAATAATCAATTTAGGCGCTGGCGTTTCGACGCTGTTATCGCTATCGACAATATCTGGCGTGTTTTGAAATACCTCATGTACTTGGTTGGCAATGCGTAATTGCGCTTCGTAATCTAGGCCATAGATTTCAGCCACTAAGGGAGCATAGACTGGTGGCCCAGGTGGCACTTCAACCACTTTGACATTGGCCCCTAAACGTTTTCCTATTTTTTGTAAGGGTTTCCGCACGGCCTGCGCGATTTCATGGCTTTTCCGTTCACGATCATGCGCATCGATGAGGTTGACTTGAATATCGCCTAAATTCCCCCCTTGCCGTAAATAGTATTGCCGCACAAGGCCGTTGAAATTAATCGGTGATGCAACGCCAGCATAAACTTGATAGTCACTGACTTCTGGCACGGTAGCAATGTACCGGCCAAGTTCTCCCAATACCCTGGCTGTTTTTTCAAGACTGGTGCCTTCGGGCATATCGACGATAATTTGAAATTCTGATTTATTGTCGAAGGGCAACATTTTCAGGACAACATCTTTCGTCACCACCAATGATGCGGAGGCTACAATCAGGGCTAACACCACGATCAACAGTAACCAGCGTAATAGGAACCAGCGTAAGAATGGCCGTACAAAGAAGTTAAACAGCCGATAACTGAAGGTTTTCTTATCATCTGACTCGGTGTGTGTTGCGTGTGCGTTCTGCATCTTTTTTTCTATGACGCGATGTAAGACTTTATAAGTCAACCAAGGCGTGAAAACAAAGGCGACAACCAGTGAAATAATCATCCCAAAACTGGCATTGATGGGAATCGGACTCATATAAGGGCCCATTAATCCACTCACAAAGGCCATCGGTAATAGGGCAGCAATAACGGTAAAGGTAGCCAGAATCGTCGGGCCACCGACTTCATCGACAGCAATCGGGATAGCTTCCAGAAAGTTTTTAGCCCCTAAATGAATATGGCGGTGAATGTTTTCTACCACCACAATGGCATCATCAACCAAGATACCGATGGAAAAAATCAGAGCAAACAAGGAAACACGATTGAGGGTAAATCCCCAAGCCCAAGAAGCAAACAAAGTGATGACGAGTGTCACGCTGACAGCAATACCCACAATAATCGCTTCCCGCCAACCCAGCGCCAGTAAAACGAGTAAGACGACAAAAGCGGTAGCAAAGGTTAATTTACCAATCAGCTTTTTGGCTTTCGCATCCGCCGTTTCCCCATAATTGCGGGTGATCGTGACATTGATGCCATCTGGAATAAACACGCCACGCATTTGTTCAACTCGCTCAATGACTTGATTAGCAATTTCAACCGCATTAGTGCCAGGTTGTTTAGCGATAGCCACTGTCACGGCAGAAAATTCCCCGTTAACGTGAACGTCTTTAGTCGCACTTTGTGGCCCAGTACCAAACCAAACATAACTTTCAGCTTGATCAGGGCCCAAGGTAACCGTCGCCACATCACGCAAATACACTGGCGTCTCATTGTGCATACCGACTACCAAATCGGCAATCTCCTCAACGCCAGACAGAAACGTGCCCGCTTGTAGCTGCACTTCCATATTATCTTTGATAAACGCTGTCGTATCATCAGTGACATTACTGGCTTGTAAGGCCCGTTTTAAATCATTCAGTGCCATGCCATATCCCCCCAACTTGATGGGATCAAGTACGATATGAACCACTTTTTCAGCACCGCCAATGGTATAAATATCCCGTGTGCCTTTCACTCGTTTTAATTCAGATTCAATGGTATGAGCCACTTCTTGCAAAGCATAACTGCCTTGACTGTCATCCTCACTCCACAAGGTTAAAGCCACAATCGGCACATCATCAATCCCTTTAGGTTTAATCAAAGGTTGCGCGATACCGAGATTGCGCGGTAACCAATCCAGATTAGAAAACACCTGATTGTACAAACGAACGATGGCAGCAGTACGATCTTCACCGACTTTAAATTCGATGGTTAAAATCGACAACCCTGGACGGGATATGGAATAAACATGTTTAACGCCTTCAATTTCCGTAAATTTCTGTTCAGCAGGTGTGCTGACAATTTGCTCCACTTCGACAGCCGAAGCGCCGGGAAAAGCAATAAACACATTAGCAAATGTGACATTGATTTGAGGTTCTTCTTCGCGTGGCGTAATCAGGATAGCAAAGACACCTAATAACAAACCGACTAAAGCCAATAATGGCGTAATTTCTGTGGTTAAAAATCGTTTAGCCACCTGTCCAGAAAAGCCTAAACGGGGTTCTTGTATTGTAGTCATTTTTAAGAAGTTAAGTAGTTTAGGAATTGGATAGAACGCTGATTTGACTGATTATACTGCCCACCGTTATAATTTGCGCTTTTGCTGTTAGTCACCTTTAGGTGACTTGAGCTTTTAGACAACTGCTTTAGCTGTTGGCCTAAAGAATCAATAATAGCTACCTTATGACGGTGCTAAGTATAAACTGATTCACACTGATTAATTATCTGTTTAATCCGTTCATCCGTTGTACTATCAGTGTTAATCAGGCCATAATCAGTCAAATCAGCGTTCTATATCAAACATCAAACCAAGATTGCTCAATGATTAATCCGTTTATTCCGTAAATCCGCTGTACTCGCATCACGTTGCACCTTTAACAAAATAGCGGCATCAACTGGCTGCGTGGCAATGTGTTCACCTGCCTCTAAACCGGCCAATATTTCAATTTGATCCCCATGTTGCCTACCAAGACGTACTTGACGCATCGAAACTTGTCCCGCTTCATCAACAACATACACGGCACGCACTTCACCACGATAAACGACCGTTTTAGTCGGAATCATTAAACGCTGTTCTCGCCCAATGACAAAAGCAACTTTGGTAAACATACCCGGATAAACATCTTGCGCTTTTTTAGGCAAGTTCACACGGACTTTAAAAGTATGGGTTTGGGCATCGGCATACGGCGCGATAGTCAGTTTTTGGCTTTTAAAACGACGTGCTTTGGAATAGCTTTCCAAAATCACCTGCGCTTTTTTATACTGACGAACGACTTCAATCTGGCTTTGTGGTACATTTACAACAACGCGCAAACCGCTCATAGAAAAACCGCTCATAATGGGTTGTCCAGGCAACGCAATTTCACCCGGTTCAATATGGCGTTGTATCACGATGCCACTATAAGGCGCTTCAATCGTGGTGTATTGTACCTGTTGACTGGCCTGAGTCACCTGCGCTTGTGCAGCCGTCACTCGTGCTTTAGCCGCTCTTAAATCAGCCTCAGCTTTATCAAGCTGCGCGGCTGACGCGACTCTTTTAGTACGCAATTTTTTAACACGGTTATACTCTCTGTGCGCGGCCTTCAGATGCGCTTTGGCTTCAATAACTTGTGCATTCACCTGTTCAAGAGAGGATTTTTGCTCAATGTTTTTGAGACGAACTAACGTCGAACCTTTTTTCACAAAATCATCAATATCAAAATTCACTTCCAAGACTTGCCCAGAAGTTTGAGCAGTGATCAGGGCTTGCTTAACCGGTTCCACCACGCCATCGACAACGTATGTTTTGTCAATGGTTTGCGAGACAGCAGAGACAACCGTTAATGCACTATCCGCCTCTGTGGCAAAGACAAAAGGGGCAGCAGTGAGAGCAGTTAAGAGAATTAGCCAAGATTTTGAACGATGATATCTCATAAAAATGAATTCCTATTAGAATGTTCAGAAAAATAATTTGAGGGCGAACGACAAGGGCGAACGACAAGGGCGAACGACAAGGGCGATAACAAAGGTTCGCCCCTCCTTTAGCGTTCGTAGGGGCGAACCTACGTGTTCGCCCTAACATAAGAATAAGTATAACGGATTTGCGAGATGAAGTGGCAAAACGCTTTATTAATCAATCAGAAATTAAAGTTTGGCTTATGTTTCTGATTATCAAGGATTTTGTGAATATCTTATCAACACGCAGGGGCAGCTTTCAGTTGTTGAATGTTGAATAGCCTTTCAGGCATTGGTAGTCCCTACAAACTGATGGAAATGTTGATTTTGGGTGGGATTGCTACCCATAAGATCGAGACAAATTCAAGGCACTGTCATTCGCTTGCCCACCTTGGGCGCCTTATGTTTGATAACTTTGATAACGCATTGATTTTTAATAATCCACTTTTTGTAGGGACTACTGCTTAATTCTATCATCCATAAGTCGCAACCGTTCAAACAGAGTATAATTAATGGTATATTAGTTTATTAGAAAACTCTAATTTGAATACTTCGTTATCAGTAATTTGAGCCAAGGCTACGTCAAAGTCGAGACTCATAAGCTGAATACTAAAGGTTTTTAGAGCAAATTTTGGCATCACAAAACTCATAATTTATAACCTATTGTTTATTAACATGTTATTCAACAAACATCGTCATTTCATTTTATGAAATCAATAACTTGCTATTATGATTTTGACGAGGCCCTGATTTGAGCCAAGGCCCCGTCAAAGTTGATACTAACATTCTGATTATTTTAGTCTTTTTGTCCAGTCCGACGATACAGGAAACCATAAATTATAACTGACTGTTTTTTAAGATAATTTTTGAAATAATCTCGGTATATCCTCCTTAAATCAATAACTTATATCGGACTTTAACGAGGCCTTGGATTTGAGCCTTGACGCTTGACAAGATTATTTTATGGGTGTATTTTACTTTATTCTTTAAACGTATGAAGAGATGATGGGTCTACTAGAAAATAACTAACTTGAACATTGAATATAATGAATTAGGATGGGTAGCAATGTTTAACTTAATAGTTAGCTGAAGACAAAACTCACATACGGTTTAGTCGATTTCAGAATCAGGAAAAGACTCATTTTTAATTTTTAGGGTTTAGCTGATGGAAAATTGGGTTAAATCGTTTTAAAGAGATTTTCACGAGCCGACAAAATATCACTCTGCAATAGTAAACGAAAGCATTTGTGGTGCAATGAAGAAATAAAAAATTAAATGCTTTGCGATATTGCATTGTGTTTGATGTTATCTGGTTAGAAGTCGTGTAGAGTTATGCATCGCCAACTTGACCGACATGGCTTCTAATAATCTATTAACTATTTTCGGTAAATATATGCGAATAGGCAAAACTAAATGTAGGCAATTAAGAAACCTACTGGAATCAAATCAACTTGAATTTTTACTTGAAGCCCACAACGGTATTAGTGCAAAACTGGTTGAAGATGCAGGTTTTAAGGGGATTTGGGCCAGCGGTTTATCTATTTCCGCCCAGTGGGGTGTGCGCGACAGTAATGAAGCCAGTTGGACTCAAGTCATTGAAACGGTAGAATTTATGTCAGATGCCACTACCATCCCAATCCTTCTTGATGGTGATACGGGTTATGGCAATTTTAACAACGTGCAGCGTTTGGTTAGAAAGCTGGAACAGCGTCATATT
>QNEL01000403.1 GCA_003645185.1 Candidatus Parabeggiatoa sp. nov. 3 | reverse complement strand
TTAAAGTTGAGTTTGAGAATAGCCTAAATTTAATAGACGCAATGAAAATGTTTGCTGAAAACCAATTTGAAAGTCCTTCAAACTGTCAACTACCTTAATATTTAATGAAATAGACAATAAAATCAGAAACTAATGACTGAAGGGTACCAAAAGTTGCACGCAACTTTTGCGTGAAATGTGAAATTGAGTCTCATATAGTAGACTTGTCCCTAAATAATTATATTTTGTATTTCATAGACTTATATAGACTTCAAAATTGAAAGTCATTAAAAATCAATTTGTTATGACAATAACACTGAGATTTGATAATTACTAATCGATCATATATAAATTATGAAGATATTAGCTTCATTTTTAACCCAATCTGTAAAAACTCTTTTTTTCGAGGTTATTTAATGTTGTTACAGTCTTATGGAAGTTGCCCACACAGAAAAGTTATTTTGAGACAGTGATACACGGAATCAATTATTTTATCTATAAAAATCATAGCGTTTTGAAATGTACTTATATTTGAATTTGTATTGTTTCAAAAATTATTCAATATACAATAATAATAATAATTCTGTAATAGTTGAGTTATTACCCGTTTCATAGTTTCATAAAAAAATTGCTTTGTTATATTATTCGTGCGTTACGTAAAACATACGAATCCATTGGTCTCCTTTATTTTATATGTATCGTTTATGTGTATAAAAAGACTTTATTAATTTATTAATTAATATGTTATAAGCTCTTATTAAGGGACAAGTCTAATAATTCTGTAATAATTGAGTTGTTACCCGCTTCATAATAAAAATTGCTTTGTCAATATATATTCGTGCGTTACGTAAAACATACTAATCCATTGTTCTCCTTTATTTTATATGTATCGTTTATATGTATAAAAACTTTATTAATATGTTATATATAAGCTCTTATTAAGGAACAAGTCTAGTATTATCCACCATCAAGTGCCAATATTAAGAATAGACCGCCATGTTTTTAGAGAAGGCGATTTGTGATGCAAGCAGCCCCGAGCACCAATTTATAAAAAAGTTTGAGCCTGTTTTTAAAAAAAGGCAATAAATAAAATGAGAAAAAAAGCATCCACTAGACAAGATACAGTTAAGGAACAGAGACTTGAAGGATTTAAAAATTTAATAATTTACCCTTATTATTAATTCTGTTCAAATAACCATATTAAATATAATGATATATTACTTGAGACAAATCAAATACACCGTGTTAGGGCAACTTGGGCAACTAGACTGTGTTAGGGACATGGCACGATTCATCGCTGCTGCCTTAATATCAGTAAAACCTAAAACTGGCGTGAACAGTGACTGTTCAATATTTCAGGAAAACGTTTTTGCGCGCAAACACTTTTGCCTGAAATATATACTGCACATGGGCATAACTTAAACTTTTTCATATAGATTTGGTGGGCTTTAAAAACACGTTACCCACCATTTCACATTTCACTTAAGAAGTTGCGCGCAAAAACTTCTTAAGTGAAATACAATTCCATAAACTCATTATTAAAAAAAGTTAAGTTTATTACCTCGTTGAGTATATGTTCAAAAAAGAGTTTTCGCGGCCGCGAAATTTGTTCAAAGTTTTATACTCGACTATCAAGTTTTTGATGTTATTTGGCTTTGCGAAGTTCTCTTTTTCAGTGTTAAAATAGGCAACACATTGATTTTTAAGGTTATTTCTTTTTTAGGTCTAAAATTATATTTCTTTTTAAATCAAGGACTTATAAAAAACTAGTGCAGGAGAGCGGAAATATCCAGACCACCCAGCCACTCAGCCAACAGCTTTTCACGCTTTCACGCTAAAGTTTCGCGGAGCGAAACTTTAGCGTGAAAAAAATTTTGCGCGCAAAATTTTTGGCTGGGTGGTCTGGATATTTTCGCTCTCCTGTACTAGATAGTCGAGTTATATACTGTCCACCATTTCACATTTCACGCTAAAGTTTCGCTCCGCGAAACTTTAGCGTGAAATAAAGTTTTTGCGCGCAAAAACTGTATTTCACGCAACTTCTTAAGTGAAATGTGAAATACAATTTGCGCTTTTGCCTTTTGGAAAAATCCCCATTCATCCGACATTAAAGGGATAAAATACTATAGATATCTTTGGTTAGTCACCACCACCTGACTTGAGCTTTTAGACAACTGTCAAATTTTAAATTAAAAGCGCAATTGATGACGATGCTAAGTAGACACAAGATAAAAAGACATCGAAGCCTCTGTCATTATTTATAATCTTATTGTTAAATTCAATAACTTATATGTTCTATGTACTTCGATGGTTCATAATGGCATGATTTTTAAAGGGGCTAAAAATGGCATGATGCTTATGTAAAATTGATAAAACTTTTTACAATAAAATCTTTTGAGCGACTTATTTGTATGATGTATTGTGCCATTTACAAATCCCTGAAATGATTATAAGTATTTGATTTATTTCAATAATTTAGATATTTGTTTGTGAGAAAGATAATTTTATTATTTTTAAATACCAAACTGCTGTGAAGGGTGTGATGAATGTAGGTTAATAGTATTATATTACAATTTATAAATACGGTCAATTCAATTGATGAACGTTTGGTCAAATTGGAATCATTTAGTCATGAAAAGCTTTTTTTACTCAAGCTGAAGGCGATAGGTTGCAAAGCGAGGCGTTGCGTACTCAAGTTATAGAAATTGAAAATAAAGGTTAAAAAATTCACAATTACTGAAGAAATCTAGGACTTACGCATTGACAGATTTAAACTTTTATGCTCTCGCTTAAATACCAAGGGTTATTGATTGTGACTGATAACTCAATTTTTTGCCCCAGTTTTTGCGCGCAAAAACTTTTGCGTGAAAATCAGATTTTTAACCCTTTTTATATTGTGCAATATTGTTTTCAACCAATTGATTTTTATTGAGAATATATTTTTATAAATTTGTCAATGCGTCAGTCCTAAAATCGAAAAAGTTTGTCAGTTATTGATTTTTATTTGCCTATCCACGTCAGTTTTTGAAAAGACGCTATGCAAAAAAATACTCTTTTCAGTAACATGCTAATAGATGTCAATAAAATCCTTCTGTTCCTAAAAACTGACTCAAAATGGGTCATGACATAAAATTTCGCCACAAACATTTCCCACCACTGGCTTTTTCAATCGCTATTAAACATTGTTCATGTGCATGCAATTCTTCTTCATAAGGGGTAATTCTAGCTAAAATCGCTCTTTGTGATGGAATGGGTTTAAGTTGTTTCATTATATTGGCCTTGTTCGATTCAGTTGGGTTTCCTTGAACTAACAAACTGACTTGTCCGCCTGTCATTGCTAAATACACAAGGGCCAGAATTTCTGCGTCAAGTAATGCGCCATGCCTTTGACGATTGGAATTATCGACGTGATAGCGTTTACATAAGGCATCAAGAGTGTTTTTTTTGCCTGGGTGAAGTTTTCTTGCTAAGGCTAAGGTATCTGTCATTTTTTGACAATAATGAGTAACTGTTTGCCTGTTGAGTAATCTCAGCTCATAGTTGATAAAACCGACATCAAATTCCACATTGTGGATAATCAGTTCCGCTCCTTTGATAAAGGCTATAAATTCGTCTGCTATCTCTGCAAAACGGGGTTTATCTTGGAGAAATTCATCAGTGATGCCGTGAACAGTGCGAGCTTCTGCATCAATTTTGCGGTTAGGTTGTAGGTATTGATGATAACGCTTGTCAGTGATGTGTCTGTTTGAGATTTCTACGCAGCCTATTTCAATAATACGGTGGCCTTGAGATGTCTTAAGGCCTGTGGTTTCTGTGTCTAGGACAATTTGACGCATAGTTCATAAAGTACTTTCTTACAAGAAAAGACTGGGCTCAGGGGGATTTACAAAACAAAGTCAACCATTTGACTCCAATATAACATTTAGAAAAAAGGTTATTATAGACTCCAGTAAGTGATTCTATAATCAAAATGGCTGCGGCAATGCAGTTCCACTCAACTTCTCGCAAAATTATCAGCTTCTATTTCTAATTAAGACTGATTTTTAATACCAGCATCATTTTGTAGGGACTGCTCACGAGTTGAATTATCATTAAAATGTGTACCAACCGCTCCTGCAACTAAAGCAGGTTGAGTCAGCCATTTAGACTTAATTGGGGTTAAGGTAGTCACCCGTTTTTTGGCAACCAGCAGATACACTGCCCCAAAATTGCCTGTCCAATGTGAGCCTATTTTTTCCAAAAATGTCGTGTAATTCCTAAAGCGTTCATTCTGAAAAGGCAGGGCAAAAAAGAATGTTTGTTGTTTTTTCAATTCAAAGCCTAACAAGGTTAACCAATCTTTAATGCTCGTGAACGATAGGAATCTACCACACCACGGGGCCGTTTCGCGCCGTGCGAAAAACCAATGCCAAATTCCCCATAAACTCATGGGGTTAAAGCCCAATATGACGATATGACCTTCTGGGATTAAGATTCGTTCCACTTCGCGCAAAATTTCATGCGGATTGTCTTCAAATTCCAAAATATGCGGCAACACGACAACATCAAGGCTGTCTTGGGCAAAAGGCAAGGCATCGGCTTTTGCAAAAACACTTGAGTAAGGTTTATAAATCGTATCGGTAGGCAGATTTCTGAATTTCTGAATTTCTGAATGTCTAAAGGCATTATTTTTTAAACTAATCAACTCCTGAACTTCTAAACTTAACAGGCAACGATGCATAATGCGACTGCTTTCTAGCAATCTGCCATGCCATAAGCTGCCTATTTGCAACAAATGATAGCCAAATAAATGGGGTAGAATTTGTTGCAAGGTACTCAGTTCTTCGCTCAATAAGCGCCGTCCCAGTGGGGTTTCAAACCACCGATTAAGCTGTGCTTCGCTACTGCCCATCAGGATTGATGGTTTTATGGGTGATAAAAGCAGTTTAAATGGGTATCAAGAATAGCTCGACCTAAAACGGTATTTTCATGCCTTCGGGCAATGTCAATCCGCCTGCTAAACCGGCTAATTTCTCTTGACTGGTTTTTTCGACTTTGCGTACAGCATCATTGATGGCGGCCGCTACCAAGTCTTCTAGCATTTCTTTGTCTTCGCCCATCAGGGTTGGATCGATTTCGACACGGCGCACATCATGCCGCCCCGTCATAGACACTCTGACCATACCGCCACCTGATTCACCAATAATTTCTAGGTGGGCTAATTCTTTTTGGGCATTTTGAAAGTCTGTTTTCATTTTTTGGGCTTGTTTCATTAAGCTGCCAAGTCCGCTTTTCATTGTCTGTCCTCTATCATCAAATCAATTAGTGTGTTTTATGAGGCCCTTATGTGAATTTTGTTAGCGTTTTGAAAACATTCCCCCAATAATATGAAATGGGGGCAAAAGTTTTGCGCGCAAAAACTTTTGACCTGAAAATGTTATTTTCTTTATAACGGAATCAAGGAAAGGCCAAGCCATTTATATACGATATTGTTTTTCCTTTATCAGTTATCAAGTATCAGTTATCAAAACCTTGATATTATATCTAAGGCCAACAGATTATCGAACACATTAGACTTGTTCATAACTTCAAAAGCTCAATAGTCTTATCAGTTAATAAAGACACTCTTAATGAGAATGGATTCTGATAAATCAAATTAGCCTCAACAGCCATAAGAAACCCGTTTTAAATATAGGTATTTTACCCAGCCATAAGTCGCACACAGCCTCCTATTCTGCCTTGATATGTTAGGCTTTTTTTGGAACAGAATTTACAATCCGTTTTTTTTTCACCTAAATTGATCAAGTTGATTAGGTAAAAAGAAATACGCTTATTGACATGTATTTTATTCAGCTAGTTTTTTGGTGAGAATAGCAAATTCTTGTTTCATTTGCATATTTTCAAATACGAGCAACTCTGGTACTTGAATATTGAGCAACGCATCAAAATATTTTTGGCTGGTACGTAATAAGTTAATTAACTCACCACTGACTCTGACGGTTTTGTAAGTGTTTTGTGCTATTTGTAAATCACTGGCCGTTTTGTCTCTTGCGATAATTATCTTGCGACGTTGCTTAATTAAATGCTGTTTGTACAACATGGCAGTCTTGAAAGTCAAATTTTGGGCTTCAAGGTTAGCCAACAAATGTTGACGACGATTTTCATCCAAATTGCCACGCAAAAAATTTTGGGTGGTGGCAGTCAGATCTTGAACATTCGCAGTAATCTGAGCTATTTTAGGCAAATATTTTTCATCAATATTGTTGATGAAGGTGTGCTGCATATATTGCAGCGTTTTTAATAAGACAGTGTACATCCCATAGTAGCGTTGGCTAGTTTCTATATCTTCGCCACTTTTGACAGTCAAATCCATCAGTTGTTGGCTAATTTGTTTAACATTATCGTAGACAATACTGCTTTGAATAATATCGTCTCCTACAACACTTGATAATAGCACGTCTAGCTGTTCTTGCGTTATAAATAAGCCTTTGTCAGAGAGTTCTTGGGCAAACTGAGTTTTAAGTTGAGCAATTGTTGTATTACTTTGGTTAATAAGCTCCGTCAGTTGTTGAATTTTTTCTTCATAATCCGCTACAGTCATTTTCCAAGTTGAGCGGATAGGGGCACTGACTTGTTCTTGGCGATATTGAGAAATCTTTTGTTTCATCTCCCGAATTTTTTGTTCAAGGGCATATATACGTTCTCTCGTCTGGGCAGTGTGAGAAATACTTAGAATGGTTACAGCCTCATCAAGCAAGTTATTGATTTCACTTTTATTTTCTTGTTGATCTCGACCAAACCAAGCCGACTCAGGTAGTGTTTCCTGTTCTTTTTCAAGGAATAACACCTTATTAAGTGTTGGAATGACTTTGTTCCAAACTTGTGCAAATAGGGCATCTTTTTCTTCAGGAAATACAGTTTCAGTTGACTGTTTAATTAAACTTTCAACGGTTTGCGTTCCGTCATCCCACATATTCGCTATCGCTTGTTTGGTTTTTTCCCACATCGATGTTTGATTCTCGTTGGTGTTTTCAACGGCATCGGCACAGCTCACATTCAATAGCAAAATGGCTAATGGCATTTTTAAATGGTATGTACTCATATTAATATCCACCTTTTCAGTTATTCGTTTTCAGTTCCCTATAAATAGAGTTTATACCGATTTAACGTAACTCATTGATTTATATAAAAATTTCATTTTGAGAAAACGAATAAAATCAATTCGCGCCAAAAGTTTTGCGCGCAAAACTTTTGGCGCGAAACTTAAATTAAAGTTAAACTAAACCGAACTACGTCTCCATGGTCGATTCGTCTTCAAAACCGTACGTGAGACTGATCCCGAATACGGCTCCTTTATTAATAACGATATTACTATCTCTTATAGAGTGTTTTTATACACTCTATAGATTTAGCTATACTTTTTGGATTCTTT
>QNEL01000402.1 GCA_003645185.1 Candidatus Parabeggiatoa sp. nov. 3 | reverse complement strand
CAGGTTTTTATAGTTCGTCTCGTTCCTAAAACTAATAAACAAGGTGTCAATATCAAAGTCAACAACGTGGCAAAGGCTAATCCGCCGGATATCGACGTTGCCAATTGTGTCCACCATTGTGTAGACGGCGCTCCAAAATAAATCTCTCGCGTCATTAAATCAATATTCATCGCTAATACCATTGGCAACAGCCCTAAAATGGTGGTGATAGCAGTGAGGAGTACCGGGCGCAAGCGTTGGGCACAAGTGCGTAAAACAGCTTCATGGACTGCCATGCCGCTAGCACGCAGAACATTAAAGGTATCAATCAGCACAATGTTATTGTTGACAACAATACCAGCTAACGCAATCACACCAATGCCACACATAACAATACCAAAGGGTTGTTGCGTGACTAATAAGCCCAATAATACGCCAATCGTAGACAAAATGACAGCACTGAGAATCAACAAGGTTTGATAAAAGTTATTAAATTGTGCCACCAAAATCATCATCACCATAAACAGTGCAGTCAGAAAAGCGCGTGATAAAAAGGCTTCAGCTTCACGTTGATCTTTATCTTCCCCTTTAAAAGTGAGCGTGACACGCGAGTCAACTAATAACGATTGTTCTTCTGGCCTTTGTTGAAGGCCGTCTAACCAAGCACGAATTTCCTTCAATTTATCATCGACTAACACCCCCTCATCAACCCCCGCTTGTACCGTCAAAATGCGATGCTCATCGCTGCGTTTCAGTGTTCCCACACGGGGCTGTGGTATACGTTCTACAAATAAACTCAGCGGTACCAATCCCGCTTGCGTTTGAAGACGAAGCCTATCTAATTGATCCAAACCGCGATATTCAGGCGGAAAGCGTATCAAAATATCCAATTCTTCATCAGCATCGTCGGGCCGAAATTCGGCCACCTTGATGCCATTAGTGACAAGCTGTACGCCGTTACCTACGCTGGCAATATCGGCTCCAAAACGGCTGGCATGAGTCCGATCAACCGCGATTTTCCAATCAATGCCGGGTAAAGGCCGACTGTCTTCAATATCAACCAGGCCTGTTATCGTTTGTAAGCCGGCCACTAATTCAGCAGCAACGGGCTTCAATAAATCGGCATCTTGGGCGCTAATTTCTATTTTGATTGGCTTGCCTTCCCCCGGCCCACCTTCTTGTTTGATGACTTCTATGAAAATGCCCGCTAAATCAGCGGTGCGTTCTCGAATTTCTTTGATAATCTCTTTAGCTGGCCGGCGTTGTCGCCAATCCACAAATTCAATCGCAATCACCCCAATCGTATCTTCAGGCGCATTATCTGGTGAAACCATACCACTATTCGCATACAAACTGGCAAATTCGTGCATATCAAGAATCCGTGATTCGACTTCTTGCACTAACAGATCACGTTCTCGCACTGACAAATCACCGCGCGTTCTGACATAGACATTAATCCGTTCAGGTTCAACATCGGGAAAAAATTCCACCCCTTTACCGTAGTGTACGTAAACCGTATTCACACCCACTAACAACAGCAACGTAACCAGTAAAACCAGTATTGGGTGACGTATTAGTTTTTCCAAAATGCGGATATACAGGCCTGTAAAACCTTTAATGGTGTGTAAAGGCGCTGTATCGTGATCAAGCATTTTAACCGGGCGAGGCCGACCAAATAGGGCCCCCAAGGTGGGCATAAAAATCAAAGCCATTATCAAAGAAGCACTCAGCGTAGCGATAACCGTGATAGGCAAATATTTCATAAATTCACCCACGATACCGGGCCAAAATAGCAAAGGCAAAAACACCGCTAAGGTGGTTGCAGTCGCGCCGATAATTGGCCAAAACATGCGTTTAGCCGCTATCGCATAAGCTTCAAAACGGGGCATACCTTCACTCATTTTGCGATCCGCAAACTCGGTGACAATGATTGCCCCATCAATTAACATGCCTGAAGCTAAAATCAAACTGAATAAAACCACAATATTCAGGGTTAATCCCATTTGATCGAGGGCCAAAATGGCCAACAAAAAAGAGCCAGGAATCGCAATCGCTACTAAAATAGCGGTATGTATACCGAGAATACCCAAAATCACAATGCTAACCAATATAACAGCACTCAAAACATTGTTTTGCAAATCTTTCAGGATGTCACGTACCTCCTTGGATTTGTCTTGAATAAAATTGATACGCACATTTTGTGGCAATTTTTCTTTAAATTTATCAACGATATAGCGCGTTTTTTCTATCGTTTCGATAATATTTGTACCAGTGCGTTTAGAAACTTCCAAGGCTAAAGCAGGTTTACCATTAACGCGAGCATAAGTCAGTGGATCCTTAAAAGTGCGACGCACATCAGCCACATCTTGCAAAGTCACAACCCGTTTCTCATCCACTTTAATGGGTAAGGTAAGTATATCTTGCAACGATTCAAATACGCCAGGCACTTTGATATTAAAACGCCCTTGCCCCGTATCCAAGGCACCAGCAGCCACTAACTGATTATTTCTCACAAAATACTGTATCACTTCTTCATAGTTGAGGTTATAGCTTTCAACGTACAATGGATCAATAATAATCTCAACCGCCTCTTCACGATCACCCGCTATCTCAACTTTTAAGACTTCAGGCACCGATTCAACGGCCTCTTTCAATTGACGCGCTAAAGTTAATAAAGTGCGTTCAGGTATATCACCAGCAAGCGTTATCACCAAAATCGGAAAGAGCGATAAATTGATTTCATGGACACTAGGTTCTTCAGAATCATCGGGCAATTCCGCTTTAGCAATATCGACTTTTTGCAGCACATCACGCAAAGCTTCCTCACTATCAAAACCAGCATCAAATTCCAAAGTAACAGAAGCATGTCCTTCGCCGGCAATAGCCGTCATTTCTTTCACGCCAGCGATAGTTCGCAATTCTTTTTCTACAGGGCGCACTAACAAACGCTCAGCATCTTCTGGAGAAATGCCTTCATGACTGATGGAAACGTAAAGAATAGGAATGGCGATATCAGGATCAGATTCCTTGGGAATCTCTTGATAAGCGGTAATCCCCGCGACAAAAATAAAGAGAAATAGGAGTAAAACAGTACGGTTATTCCGAATAGCAACATCAACGATGGCAGTCATGATTGATTTTTAAACATGTTGAGTTATTGAAGAGTTTGTCAGGAGGATAACTATGGTAATTGACACTTGAACAAGATAAATCTTGAGATTTTCGTTCCAAATTGATTTTGCTACTTTTTTGTTACAAATTGATTTTGCTTCGGCCCGATTGGAATGCCTGTTATTTTGCATCGGCCCGATTGGAATGCCTGTTATTTTGCATCGGCCCGATTGGAGTACTCAACCGAAATTGATAATGACCTTTTTTTGAGAATGCGCCCATACCAAAAAGCATTTTATTCCATAAGGAATATCTGGATTTTTTTAGAGTGTGCAAAATTTTGAAAATAATGATATGAAAGACTAGCTGTAAGACAACGGCTGAAAGCTGTTGGCTTAAAAATTAAAAAAAGCATAATTTATGACAATGCTAAGTATATAGCGTTTCTCGATTGAATAAAGTACCGTTAGATACAGGAAAATCGAACCGCAAAATAAATTTGAACGAAAAGTTACCGCAAAATAAATTTGGAACGAAAAGTTACCGCAAAATAAATTTGGAACGAAAATAAGCCGCAAAATCAAATAAATTTGGAACGAAAAGTTACCGCAAAATAAATTTGGAACGAAAATAAGCCGCAAAATAAATTTGAACGAAAAGTTACCGCAAAATAAATTTTTAACTCAAATAATTTGTACTTCATTCAATTGGGAAACGCTATAGTTGACAACGTATCGGGGCAAACTTTGCGCCTGAGCGGTGACGCATTGATTACCCATTACCCATTACCCATTACCCATTACCCATTACATGACGATGAGTATTTGTAGCTATCGTTTTATCTCACAACAATCCTTTATATAGATTAATAAATACCATTGCATACCGATGCACACCTGAGTAGTCAATCCATTTTGCATGACAAATCACAAAGTGGCATACGCCTAATAGCACAATACAACATAAATGGACTCGAAATGTACATTGACTTCATTTATTCTGCTCGCTCGCCAATTTCACGGTAGCACAAATACTTATTAATTAAAAAGAGGGTAAGTAACAGTAAAGATTAATCTATAAAAATCATATAAAATAGGGTATAATTTTTTGCCATGAAATGGTAGTCGCAGTCATAAACAAACAACTCCTGAAAAAATGACAAACTGTAGTTGAGGGGTAAATGTGAAAGGTACGCGTATATTTATTAGCAATGCCTTAAATAAAGGTAAATATCTCGCCTTATTGGCCCAAGCAAAACTATTGGGCGTTGTGCGTAGCGAAGTATGGCAACGCTTTGGTTCAATAAATGGTGCTTCCCACAATTACCGTTGTATTAGAACTGATTGGGTAAAAAGCCATGATTTTTCCCCTTTGTTTGCCAAAGCATGGAAAGAAACCTTACGCGATGGACTAAACGATATTCGTCTTTACGAAGCTGCTTGCAAAGCAAAAGTTCGTAAACAAATCCATGCTCGCTTTAAAGACGAATCGAAACGCAAAGAATATTTTGGTAAGCTCAAATATGATCAATGGGTTAATGATCCTTTATTATGTCGCTGGATGCGAAAAGTCAATTCGAGGCTAAAGTTTTTTCTTCGAAAAAACTTTAGCCTCGAAAACACGGTAAAAATCATACCCACAATCAGATCGTTGTAGAAAGTGGTGTTTATACTCAGTTCAAAGGTAAAGACGGATGTACCTGGTTAAAAGTTCCATCTTTAGTTCGTGGTAAACGTATTGCCATTCCGCTCAATACTAATGCTGATTTACAGGGTACATTGCGCCTGATTCTTAAAAATGATGTGGTAGAAGTCCATACTTTAGTCAACAATAAAAAACAGGCATCCTGTGGTACTGAAATAATTGGCGTAGATAAAGGCTACACCGAAGTATTAGCCGATTCTGAGGGAGAATTTCATGGTGAAGGCTTTGGCAAATTATTAACTCCCATTTCCAATTCACGCGTGGAAAAAAACAAAAAACGTAACAAACTATTGCAAATCGCAAAAAAAGCCAAACCCGCAAAAGCAGCTCGTATCATTAAAAATAATTTAGGCATCAAAAAACGTCAGAAACAAAACCGTAAAACAAAACAGCAAATAAGAAGCCATTGTTTTAAAGCAGTACATTCTTTAGTTGATAAAGCAAAAGAGGTGATTGCGGAAGATTTAACCACACCAATACCTAAAAAGAACAATTGGAGACAATTCAACCGATTAATGAATCAGTGGACCAAAGGCTTAATCACTGAAGCGTTAGAAACAGTCGTCAAAGCGAGAGGTTCTCGCTTGCATTATGTCAACGCTGCCTACACCTCACAAATGGATTCAAACACGCATCTCCTGCAAGGAAATCGTGTGGGCGATAAATTTCACCATGCAAATGGGGAGGTTAGTCATAGTGATATAAATGCTGCGCGTAATATCAAGCAACGTTTTAATGACCCAGACATCTCACGTTATATGCCATACAAAAAGGTCAAACAAATCTTGCTAGATAGACTTCGCGCCTCGAAGGAGTTATTTTTCACTGAACATTAACGTGTAAAGTGGGAGAAACCGCCCCTTCTGGACTCTAGTTGCAACTTGGAATAGTTATCAACAGAGAGCGAAAAAACCAAGACTTTATAGATTTTATATGATTTTTTGGAGCGGTTTATAAAATTGAGGCTCTTGCAGAACTCATATCACTTATTTATTTTGTTGATATTTAAGCATCATTGATTCTAAAATAGAAATAAAATCACTCATTTTGTGTCGTTATTTAAGACTCATTGCTCAAAATGAAATCACTCATTTTGTGTAGTGAACAGAGTGATGCTGAACCGATTAATATTAATCCGCGTCAATCATGACAATCAGCATTTAGCTTCGCTGACCTTCGGTTCACGCAAAAGTTGCGCGCAACTTTTGCGTAAAATATCAGCGTTCTATCAAGTTTTTAGATTTGCTCGTTTCCTTATTTTCTGTTTAACATCTTGTCAATCACTACAAAATCACTCATTTTTATTATAAATTTTGAAAGAGGATCAATAAATCACGTTAAATAACGTTAATCCTCTTCAACTTCATTCATTATATAATTTTATTAAACCCGTTAACTTGTAATTCTTGTTTATGACTATCATCATAATTAATTAAATCAATCATATCAATCAGAAATCCTTATAAATCAATAATATGAATCCCTACTCTTTTCGCAAACTGCTTTTCGGTATCTCCCCCGAAGAAACGACTTTTTCTAAACGCGGTTTTCATGCCGTCTCTGATGAAGTGCGTCAACAATTAGAAAGTGTTGGAGAAACTTTTGTTTCTGGTTATCATGCCGCCTTATTGGATGACAACTTAGAATCGTTGAGCCAACAACTCGACACCCTGCCAAATGAAATGCGTGGTTTTGCGTATGAGGGCGCAGCGATGGCGATGACATTGCTAGATTTTCTATCGCCCTTTAATCGAAATCGTTTTAAACGATTTGTACAAGGTGCCGGGGCACATCATATCTATATGGTTCACGTTGGCGCAGGATGGGCTTGGGCGCGATTACATCGCAATGTCAATAAAGCACTCACTCCCCTCGATCCTTTATTGAGGTGGTTAGCAGTAGATGGTTATGGATTCCATGAAGGTTATTTTCACCCGCAAAAAACCATCACACAAGGCATCGTACCCCATCGCCTATCTGGATATACGCGGCATGTATTTGATCAAGGTATCGGGCGCTGTTTATGGTTTGTCAAAGGGGCTGATGTTGACGAAATTGCCAATACGATTAAAGGCTTTCCTGCCGAAAGACAAGCAGACTTATGGAGTGGCATTGGGCTTGGTGCGACTTATGCGGGAGGCGCTGATCAAACAGCACTAACACATTTAGTCAAACTCAGCAACGATTTTCGCCCTCAATTAGCCCAAGGTTCAGCATTTGCCACCAAAGCCCGTGAATGTGCAGGCAATATAAGCCCTCACACAGCGCAAGCCTGTCAAATCTTTTGTGGTACAAATACAACAGACGCAGCGCGTGTCACCGATGACGCACTCATTGATCTACCATACCAAGCGTCTGAACCGGCTTATGAGATATGGCGACAACGCATCCAAAACCATTATCAGTAGATCGAAAAAGCGCATAAAAAAAGGTCAAATTTATTTTGGAGTGCAAAATTGATTTTGCGGTTAATATTACGTTCCAAATTGATTTTGCGGTTAATATTACGTTCCAAATTGATTTTGCGGTGTAATATTACGTTCCAAATTGATTTTGCGGTGTAATATTACGTTCCAAATTGATTTTGCGGTTAATTTACGTTCCAAATTGATTTTGCGGTGT
>QNEL01000401.1 GCA_003645185.1 Candidatus Parabeggiatoa sp. nov. 3 | reverse complement strand
TGAAGAACTGAACAAAAAAAATCGGAACAATGCTTTTAAAAAAATCGGTTTTTTGTTTCAAGATTCAGAAGATCAGCTTTTCTGCCCAACTGTGCGCGAAGATGTTGAATATGGTCCCATTAATCAAGGACTCAGTGTGGATGGAGTCAAGCAACGTGTTGAATATGCTTTCCACGTTATGGATTTGGAGTCTCTGGCGGATCGCCCTATTCATCACCTGTCTGGCGGACAGAAAAAGAGAGTGGCATTGGCCGGTATTCTGGCGATGCAGCCTTCTATTTTGGTTTTGGACGAACCGATTAATGGACTGGATGGACAAAGCAGTCATGAACTGCTTAAAACGCTGAAACATCTGAATCAAGATCAGGGATTCACACTGATAGTGGTCACTCACGATTTGAATTCGATTTCCCAGTTTGCTAAGCGCATGATCATTCTCAAGGAGGGCCGTATTTTTAAGGATGGCCCACTTCGTGAGGTACTGACCAATATTGAGGCATTGGAAGAAGCGAATATTGAACCGCCGATCATCACCCGCTATTTTTATATGAAGAATAAACTGAATAAAGAAGAAAATAAAAGACTTCCAGTGAGTATTGATGAAGCTATTTATATGAACCCTGAATTAATGTAGAGACGCGATGCCTCGCGTCTCTTTCCGTGCGTCTCTAGTGGATGTCAATGCTTACCACCTATCAGTATATAGTACAACGAATGACGAGGATAAGCGAATAATTCATTGATTTTGTTATGTTTATTCGTTTAGCACCAAAATTAGCGTGGCTTTACTTCGTTTCAAAATACTCGTTTTTCAATGACTTTTCACTTCAGAAGTTTTTGCGCGCAAAAACTTCTGAAGTGAAAAACAAAACTGATAGGGGATGTCAATGATTAATTATTGCGTTTCCCGATTGAATCGACTACACCAAATCAATCTTGAAATGAATCAATCATTAAAGCGCACAACATAAAAACGTTGTCGGGTGGGTAACGTGGTTGCCCACTATCTACAAGTATGGATTTATAACGAAGTGCGCTTTAATAAGTGTGGCAAAGTACGAGACAAAATAATCTATATAGGAGAAATAAAATGGCAAGTGTGACTACTAAACGCGGCGATGCTGGTGAAACCAGTCTCGCTGGTGGTATTCGTGTATCTAAAGCGCATATTCGTGTGGAAACATACGGGACGATTGATGAACTCAATTCGGTGATGGGATTTGCGCGTTCTATCTGTGAAGATGCTGAAGTACATGATCTGGTAAAATCTATTCAACGTGAACTTTTTGCGGTAGGTTCTTCGCTGGCTACGCCACCTGAAAGTAAAAAATCTCCGCCTCATGTGACACCTGAAATGGTGGATGCACTGACTGAACAAGTTCATCGAATTGAAAATCTTGAAGGGATGTTATTTGACTGGTCAATTGCTGGGGAACACAGCGTTTCTGCCGCTTTTGATATGGCACGTACCGTTTGTCGTCGTGCTGAACGTCTTTTGGTTGGTTTAATAGAATCTGGTGAAGAAGTTAATCCTAATATTCTACCTTATCTCAACCGCCTCTCTGATTTATTATGGTTACTGGGGCGCTTGGTTGAATTACGCGCTGGTGTGAATGCCAGTTTACGCGATGATACTCAAAAAAAGGCACGTTGGTCTAGAGCTTGGAACTGAAAACCTGACAGGTTTTAAAAACCTGTCAGGTTTGATCTGTCACTTTAAATTGGAAGAAAGGAAAACCACTTGAACGCACTTTTACCTACCGAGATCGAAAAACGTAGTTTTGAGATTATTGATGAAAAACTTTTGCAAAAAGGTTATGCGCCAGGCGAACATCTGATTGTCCGTCGCATTGTTCATGCGACTGCTGATTTTGAATTTGCTGATTCAATGCGTTTGCATCCCAACGCTGTCGAGAAGGGCGTTGCCGCTATCCGTGCCGGTAAACCGGTGATTTGTGATGCGCGTATGTTACAAGCAGGATTAACGCGCTTATCTGGACGTGTTTTGTGTGCGATTGACGATGAGGATGTCCGTCAAACGGCTAAAGAAAATGGTATGACTCGTGCGGCAACAGCAATGCAAAAGCTCAGTGAGCATTTCGATGGAGCAATTATTGCCATTGGAAACGCCCCAACCGCTTTATTTAAAGTCATGGAACTGGTGAAAACAGAAGGCGTGAAACCGGCTTTAATCGTTGGTATTCCGGTCGGTTTTGTGGGCGCGGCTGAATCTAAAGAAGCTTTATTAGAAAGTGGCTTATGTTATATCACCAATGTTGGGCCGCGTGGGGGTTCACCCATAGTGGCGGCCGCGGTGAATGCGTTAGCCCTGTTATAGACGTTGCTGAAAACCTGCCAACCCCGAAGGGGTTGAATGTGAAACTTCGTTCCGAGCGTAGCGAGATCATAGCCCCAGGTGGAACCTCAATGCCATTAAGGTAGGGGCAGACCTGCGTGTCTGCCCTGGGCGAACACGCAGGTTCGCCCCTACAACCCCTGAATACGTGGGGTTTTGTAGGGGCATACCTGCGTGTCTGCCCTTAACGAAGGTGGCATTGATGTTCCACCTGGGGTTCCTATAAAACGGAAAATTATTTCGTGACCCTTCCTAAATATGTCAAAACACACCCTTAATCATGATTATCCACCGATTGTGCTAGTCACTTTTGGAACCACCGTTTTAAAAGCGCGGCAAGTCTATGATTATATTGACAAATGTGCAAAAGCACGCTACCCAAAACATGATATTGTCTGGGGATTTACTTCAGGAAAAATTCGCGAAAAGTTGCGCGGCATGACAACCCATAGCCCTGATGAAACGCTTGCCCAATTACAAGCGCAAGGTTGGCAACAAGCGGTGATGCAATCTCTTCACGTTGTGCCTGGACAAGAATTTGAAAAGATGCGGCAATCCAAAGTAAAAGGAATGGATATTGCCGTTGGTGCTCCTTTGATGAACAGTGATGCTGATATAGATGCCGTTATTGATATACTGGCTGCTGAGTTTCAGCCAGATAGGCTTAATATTATTGTCTGTCATGGCAATGCCAAATACGCGCACTTTAACGAACAAAATATCGCTTTAGCTAAACGGCTTCGCGAACAATTTTCCCGTGTTTTTGTCGGCAGCGTGGAAGGCGAAGTGGAACTGACTGCGATAGATTCTGTTAAAAAGGCGGTTACTGACGGCAAAGTGCATTTTATTCCCTTAATGATGGTTGCTGGTGATCACATTCTGAACGATGTACTGGGTGATGATGAGGATTCGTGGAAAAACAGGCTGGGTGCGACGACTTGTACTTGTGCAGCGCCTTTAGGCTATAATGACAAGATTATTGATTTGTTTTTCAAACATTTAGACACGGCATTAGCTCAATTAACGACACAACAACCTGATCTGCAATCATGACAATCCCTGAAACTAATGTGATGGCGAAAGCTGTCGCGGGACATTTTTACGCCGTTGGCGTTGGGCCGGGTGCCCCAGACTTAGTGACTCTTCGCGCTGTCAATTTAATCCAAAGTGCTGATATTATTATTACACCTCGTTCGGCCCAAACTGATGTCAGTATGGCACGCCAGATTATCGAACCTTATTTACAAAACCAAGAAATTATTGAGCAAGCTTACCCGATGGAGCGCAACTTAGAGAAAACGTTGCATGTTTGGGAGCAAGTTGCTGAAATGATTGCAGAACGTAGCCAGCGTGGACAATCTATCGTTCAAGCTACCTTGGGTGATCCATTACTCTATAGCACCAGTTGCTATTTACTGGCTCAACTGCGTTCACGATTGCCTGAAGGTTGGATACATATTGTTCCCGGTATTTCCGCCATGCAAACGGTAGCGGCTCTGAGTGGTGAGTGTTTAACATTGCAAGAAGATCGGCTGATGTTAATGACAGCTCATGATTTAAAGGAAGTTGAAAAAGCACTCAGTTGCTGTGAAACGTTGGTTTTATATAAATGCGGAAAAAAGATTGCTGAATTGGCAAGCTTATTAGAACGCCATGGACTCAAAAACCAAGCTTTTCTCGTGTGCTATGCAGAACAAGAAGGCAAACAATTTATGACCCAAGATTTACGCGCAGCGGCTGAAGGTAAACAGGGGTATTTAGCCACAGCGGTTATTCATGTGGGGCGACGCGGTTGGTAAACGAGAAAAACCTGACAGGTTTTTAAAACCTGTCAGGTTTAAATGTGGAGCGACGCGGTTGGTAAACGAGAAAAACCTGACAGGTTTTAAAAACCTGTCAGGTTTAAATGTGGGGTGACGATGTTGGTAAACGAGAAAAACCTGACAGGTTTTAAAAACCTGTCAGGTTTAAAAACCGGTATCACTACCGGCACTTGCGCGGCGGCCGCCGCGAAAGCGGCCACGTTGGCGCTTTGTGATCAAGCCCCTTCAGCAGTCGAGATCACATTACCCTTGGGACAAGTCTTGACGATTCCTCTACTCTACGCTAAACGTTCCTCTGATATCGGCTATGCGGCGGTGCGTAAAGATGCTGGCGATGATCCAGATATCACAGACGGTGCAACCATTGCCGTTGAAATCGCTTGGATGACAGAAGGCGATATCAGTTTTCAGGCAGGTGTTGGCGTTGGTATCGTGACTAAACCTGGTTTACAAATTCCACCAGGTGAAGCGGCTATCAACCCGGTACCCAGACAAATGATTCATCAAGCGATTCGTAGCGTCACTGATAAACCCGTTAAAGTCACTGTGTCGGTGCCCAATGGACAGGATTTGGCGCTGAAAACCTTTAATCCACGTTTAGGCATTCAGGGGGGAATTTCAATTCTCGGTACCACGGGCATTGTGAAACCTTATTCACGTCAAGCGATACTTCATTCGCTCAAATCAGCATTAGACATAGCTGCTGCTTTAGGCATCCGCTTTCCAGTATTGGTACCGGGTAATATTGGACGAAAAGCGGCCTTAGCGCATTTTGAATTAGCTGAAGATCAAGTGATTGATGTGGGTAATGATTGGGGTTATATGCTTGACTATGCAAATGATCTGCATTTTGAAGCCATACTGGCACTTGGACATCCGGGTAAACTGGCTAAGTTACCGAATAAAGAGTGGAATACCCATTCTTCGCATTCCAGTAGTGCCCTGCCTTATGTTATGCAAATGGCAACAACCCTTTTAGATTGCAAATTGCCAACTGACATGCCTACTGTAGATGGTTTTTTTCAAACCCTAGCGACTCACCAAAAACAACAATTAGGCAATGCCATAGCTTCCGCTGTTGAACAGGCGATATTGGAAAAATTAGCGAGACGTCTCAGTGTGGGTGTCGTCTTAGTGAATATGCAGGGGGGGTTGTTAGGCGAAGCGGGCGAATTATCATTATGGACTCAAACTCCCTTAAATAGGATTGAGTCGAATTTTGAATAATAACCTTATCATAGTCATGGTTTATAGAAACGAACCATCTCATGAGTAATTAATTCGATGAATCAATTGATAACAGACAGAGAAAGAGATGCTGTATATAAGACTATTTATAGTCGGCGTGATATAAGGCAAGAATTTAAGGCGGCTCCAATACCAGATGACGTGCTTGCACGGATACTTGATGCCGCTCATCATGCTCCTAGCGTTGGTTACATGCAGCCTTGGGATTTCATTGTTATAAAAGATGATGAAATCAAAAAAGCCATCAAAAGTGAGTTTGAAAAAGCGAATAAAGAGGCCGCTGCAAAAATAAGCGGAAAAAGAAAAGAAAAATATGAATCGCTCAAACTCGAAGGAATAACAGAATCTCCCATTAACATCTGCGTCACTTGTGATAGAAATAGAACCGGTAATTTTGTTATTGGCAAAACCCATATTCCTGATATGGATATATACAGCACAGTCTGTGCTATCCATACCATTTGGTTAGCTGCTCGATCTGAAAATATTGGTGTTGGTTGGGTTAGCATTATCGACAACGATAAAATACAGGATATTCTGAAGATACCAAAGGATATTATCCCTATAGCCTATTTATGTGTTGGGTATGTCACCCAATTTAGTGATAAACCCGATTTAGAAAAAGCAGGTTGGTTATCACGTACACCAATACAATCGGTTATTCATGAAAACCATTGGAACAAAAATTAAAGCGTTTTTGCACGCGGAGTGATAGTTATAGCGTTTCCCGATTGCATAAAGTACATCACTTGTAGGGGCAAACCTGCGTGTTTGCCCTTTTTTGTATTTAACCCAAACGGGAATTGCTATAAGCCAGGGCGAACACGCAGCCAGGGCGAACACGCAGCCAGGGCGAACACGCAGCCAGGGCGAACACGCAGCCAGGGCGAACACGCAGCCAGGGCGAACACGCAGGTTCGCCCCTACATAAATCCATAAATATAATTAATGTCTTGTAGGGGCAAACTACCGCGAAAGTCCTTTGTGAAATTATTGACATGAAATATATAGGACAAATTTTAACTCTATTTACTATGAACAAACAACCCATTTTAATCGTGAGTTGTGGCCCTGGGGCACCAGAATATCTCACAGAAACGGCACGACAAGCTGTCAGTCATGCAGAATTATTGGTTGGCGCGACACGTTTATTGGCCTTGTTTCCAGATTCTACGGCACAACGTTGTCCAGTGAGTGGTGATCTCAAGGCTGCTTTAGAAACGATTGAAACGGCTTATCCTGAACAAAAAGTGGTGGTTTTAGTTACAGGTGATGCGGGATTACACAGCTTTGCTCGAACCATTATTCAGCGTTTTGGTAGAACACATTGCCAAATCATTTCAGGCATTAGTTCAGTCCAAGTGGCCTTTGCCCGGTTGGGCTTAGAATGGACTAACGCTCAGATTATCAGCGCCCATGGGATAACACCTTCTGTGACTGATGAAAGTTTGGCAACACGCATTGCGATTTTGGGTGGTGGTAAAGCGTCATGGACAGCGATAGAAAATATCATTGAAAAATGTCGTGCCACCCATGCCGCTTTTTTATGTGAAAACTTGACACTGGATAATGAGCGCGTGATTGCACTGGAAGACAAGCGTTTGTCAACTTTGCAACCCGCCTCTTTAAGTATTATTTTGTTAGTCAATTATGGACTCATTATTGATAACTGAAGCGATGGCGCATTCTGTTGCTCCGTTAATTTATGGAAATCCGATTTTTCGCAAAAATCGGATTTATTGAGCCGGTTAGAAATAGATTATACGATTAACAAAATTGAAAACAGTTATTTAGAAATTGTAAAATAAAAAATATTGAGAGAAAATTTAGTAAAAAATCCTGTTTTTCGCAAATCTGCTATACTCTTAAGTACTGAAGCACAAATAAACAGGTATTTTACAGCAAAGGGCAATCCAGGGCGAAAGCCCAGAACCACCTTTTCAAGCAAAAGTTTTTGTTTGCCTCAACTTTTGCTTGAAAATCAGTTTT
>QNEL01000400.1 GCA_003645185.1 Candidatus Parabeggiatoa sp. nov. 3 | reverse complement strand
ATAGGTTTGCCCTTTTGCGAACCCTTTTCGCTGCGGCGCAAAGGTGCCAAGTTATTATACTTAGCGACTTTGCGCGAAGCGTGAGATATTCTAATTTAATTTTTCAACATCCCTTTTAAAAATCGCCCAGTATACGATTGCTTTTGTTTGGCGACTTGTTGTGGTGTACCTGTGGCGATGATTTTCCCTCCCCCTTCTCCTCCTTCTGGCCCTAAATCTATTATCCAATCTGCTGTTTTGATCACATCTAAATTATGTTCAATCACGACGATGGTGTTACCGTTATTGCGTAGGCGGTGTAAGACGCTGAGCAATTGTTCAATATCGTGAAAATGTAAGCCGGTTGTGGGTTCATCAAGTAGATATAAGGTTTTACCGGTATCGCGTTTTGACAATTCTCGTGAGAGTTTGATGCGTTGCGCTTCGCCGCCGGAGAGGGTGACGGCATTTTGTCCCAAAGTGATATAGGATAAGCCGACATCTATGAGCGTTTGGAGTTTTCTGGCTAATTGGGGTATGGGATCAAAAAAGGCGCGGGCTTCTTCTACTGTCATTGACAGTACTTCGGCTATGCTTTTCCCTTTGTATTTGATATCTAAGGTTTCACGGTTATAACGTTGCCCTTGGCAAATATCGCAGGTGACGTAGATATCCGGTAAAAAGTGCATTTCCACTTTCGTGACGCCATCCCCTTGACACGCTTCACAGCGCCCGCCTTTGACGTTGAAGCTGAAACGGCCGGGTTTATAACCGCGTGAACGCGATTCCGGAGTGGCCGCAAATAATTCTCGAATCGGTGTGAACAGGCCGGTATAGGTGGCGGGATTTGATCGCGGGGTGCGCCCTATCGGACTTTGATCGATATCGACTACTTTATCTAATAAGTCTAGCCCTTCAATACTCTGATAGGGGGCGGCATCTAAATGGGCGCGATTGAGTTCATTGGCGACAATCGGATATAAGGTGTCATTGATCAGGGTGGATTTTCCGGAGCCTGATACGCCTGTTATGCACGTCATTAATCCCAGTGGTAATTCAAGCATAATGCTTTTGAGATTATGGCCGCTGGCTCCTTGTAGGCATAAAACACGTTCTTTATCAAAGGCTTGGCGTTTTTTAGGGACGGCTATGCGGCGTTGTTTGGATAGATATTGGCCGGTTACCGATTCGGGCGTTTTTTTAATGGTTGATAGCGGCCCTTGTGCGACGACTTGTCCACCATGTACGCCGGCCCCTGGCCCCATGTCGATAATTTGATCGGCCGTTTGTATCGCTTCTTCATCATGTTCGACGACAATGACGGTGTTGCCTAAATCACGTAATCGAATCAAGCTATCTAACAAGCGTTTATTATCGCGTTGATGTAGCCCAATTGACGGTTCGTCTAGGATATACATAACGCCGACTAAACCTGCTCCGATTTGGCTGGCCAGTCGAATACGTTGGGCTTCGCCACCCGATAAGGTGTCGGCGCTGCGATCTAAGGTGAGGTATTCTAGGCCGACATTGACTAAAAATTGCAAACGCTCAACCACTTCTTTGAGTATTTTAGCGGCAATTTCCCCTCGTTTACCTGGCAAGTGTAGGTTTTCAAAAAAGGTTTTGGCGTTGCCAATGGGTAAGGCGGTTAATTGCGGTAAGTTATTGTTTTCAATAAAAACATGCCGTGCTGCTTCATTTAAACGGGTGCCTTGACAATCGGTACAAGGTTGTTGACTTAAATACTTGCTCAAGTCTTCACGCACGTTTTGAGATTCGGTATCCCGATAACGCCGTTCCATGTTATGAATAATCCCTTCAAACGGTTTTTTACGGCTAAAAGTCGTGCCCGTCTCTGGATTGTAATTCACGAAATTAATTTCTGTTGTACCGCTGCCGTAAAGCAACACATTACGGATTTTTTTGGGTAAGGCTTGAAAGGGTTTATCCAAGTCAAATTGATAATGGTTGCCTAACGATTCGAGCATTTGAAAATAAAAGCCATTTTTTTTATCCCATCCCCGTATCGCGCCTTCGACTAAACTCAGCGCCTGATCAAGAATCACTTTAGCCGGATCAAAAAATTGTTTGATGCCTAAACCATCACAACTTGGACAAGCTCCGACGGGATTATTAAAGGAAAATAAACGCGGTTCTAGCTCAGCCAGACTATAATTACATTCAGGGCAAGCGAATTTTGAAGAGAAGATGATATCAGATATAGCCTCTTTCTCTTGCTTTCGAGACTTCAGACGTTTAGCGCCTGACTTTTGAGGTTTCGCCTCTTCTGGCATCACACTGATTTGTGCTAAGCCTTCTCCTAATTTTAAAGCCGTTTCAAAAGATTCTGCTAAGCGCAGTTGCAAGTCATCCCGTACTTTAAAGCGATCAACCACGACTTCGATAGTATGTTTTTTATATAAATCCAGTGGGGGTGCGTCGTCTAACAAGACAATTTCACCATCAATCAATGCGCGCATAAAGCCTTGTTTTTGCAGCGATTCTAACAATTGACGATGTTCACCTTTACGTTCCTTGACAACGGGGGCGAGTAGCATTAAACGAATGCCTTTAGGCAAAGCCAAAACTTGATCAACCATTTGACTGACGGTTTGCGCTTCTAAACAACTGCCATGCTCTGGGCAATGCGCTTCTCCGACACGCGCAAATAATAAGCGCAAATAGTCATAAATTTCCGTGACAGTGCCGACAGTGGAACGGGGATTATGTGAGGTTGATTTTTGCTCAATGGCAATCGCGGGCGATAAACCTTCGATATGCTCAACATCAGGCTTTTCCATGATAGACAAAAATTGTCGCGCATAGGCCGATAAAGATTCGACATAACGCCGCTGGCCTTCTGCGTAAATGGTGTCAAAGGCTAAAGATGATTTACCTGAACCCGATAAACCGGTAATCACGATGAGTTGATCGCGTGGCAAATCAAGATCAATGTTTTGTAGATTGTGAGTACGCACACCGCGTAAACGAATAGTATCCATGTTTTCAGTTATCAGTTATCAGTTATCAGTTATCAGTTATTAGTTATCAAAACGGATCGAGTCTATTATTCATTTTTGTTGGATTATACGGGATGCAGTTGAAAATGGGGTGATCGAGAAGCGGTTTAATAGAAGATGAGGGGAGGGAGCCAATTTAAAAATCTGATAGAACGCTGATTGTACTGATTGTCATGATTGACGCTGATTAAAACACTGATTGTGCGGATTATGATGATTCATGCCAATATTAGAGTCATGTTAATCAGTGTAAATAACCACTTCAATGAGAGGTTGAAAAATAGCGGCGTGAGTTTTAATTTTGTTTCTGTTCATAACACTAATAGGCTCTCCAACAGACTGTCAGGGAAGGCACCTTAAACTTTTCTTCTATCAGTGTTTCAAATGCTTTAAGGAAAAAAGCACGTTCATAATCCCCTAAACTCCCCGTTTTTCGACTAGAAATCACCTCATTTAACGTATTCAAATCAAAAAAGGTTTCTAACGCTTGTTGATCCCTCTTTTCTAAGCTTTCTAAGAAAGCGTCAATTTTGTCTGAGAGTTGGCTGAAACGTTCTTCTTTCTCTGCGGTAGAACGTTCTAACCCCGGTTTCCCCATAATTTCTCTCGCACAAGCCGCGATAAATCCCACTCTAGCGGGTTGGCTATCAAAAATCTCTCTCCCTTTTTTAAAACGCCCTTCGATTTGTTCTTGGGGATGATACTCATCAAAAGCCCTATCTAACCGGACAAAATAACTTAATATTGTCTTAAAGTATTCTGTAAAGCTAGGATTAGATGTGGCTTCAATAAAATCCAAACGTGAAAATTCATCGGCAAGTTGTTCTTGAAGTTTGATCTTTTCTTTTCTCAGTCCAAAAGCCAAAAAGAGTTCAATCAGTTTATCCGTTTGATATTGCCCCGCTTTGTGACGACTTTTTGAGTCATCAATTTCCAATAACGTCAAAGAGGGATTGCTGTTCTTGATTTCGGTAATAATCGGATTGAACACCACTTCGATTTGTCTTTTTAAATTCCAAGGCACTTGCCCAGTATTCAGCACTAACATACGGTAAATCAGGCTATTAATGGATTGGGCGATCCAATATTCAACCCGAACCTGCGTCTCATTCAGATACTTGTCTTTTTGTTCAGAATCTGAAGAAAGTAGCCTAACCACTTCATTCATAGCTGTGGTTCTTTGCATACCATCAATAATGGTTAAAGACTCTTTTGCGTTTGAAATAAACGTCATAAAATAGCTTAGTTGAGCCAATTGCTTGACTTGAGTCTCAGACAAGACAATACCTAACACCACAGGTGGGAGTATTGTGCCTGCTTTTAAGTCACTCACCATTCTCTCTCTAATGCGTTTAGCAGTACTGGTTTTTAGAGCGGTACGTTGCTTTTCAAGTCCCCCTTTGTTTTCATAAGCGGATTTCACTAAATCCAAATAATCTTTAAGAGGATAGGAAATCAAGAGCGAATAACAACCGGTTCGATTGTCTTTGATCATATCAAGTTGTTTATCTGGCATTTAAAATAGCCTCGTTTGAATAGATTGAATTTAATTCTTTCCAAAAATGATGTTGTTATCAATTCGTTTTTTATGGGCTATCCGAAGGTATTGCCCATCGATCAATGTAGGGCTTCCTACGTGTTTTTGTTGCAGGCCCCATTTAATTATCAATATGTTGCCCATCGATCAATGTAGGGTGGGTAAAGATTGTTGCCCCCCATTTAATTATCAATATGTTGCCCATCGATCAATGTAGGGTGGGTAGCGTGTTTTTGCTGCCCACCAATCAATTCTAAAGATGCTGTCAAGATAAATCGAAGCGTCTCTTGCGTCTCTTGCGTCTCTTGCGTTAATAAATAATAATCAAGGATCGTTATGCCTTATTCGCTTATCCCCGTCATCCGCTGTACTCCATTTTCTCAAGCAAACGGGCATAATTTTCTGAGACAGTACGCACATGAGGATGATCAGATTTAAAGAACTTGTTCAGAATCTGTAAAGCGCGTTCGTATAATGGCTTGGCTTGCTCATACGCGCCTTGGGCTTGATACAACAAAGCGAGATTGTTGAGGCTGCTTGCAACCTCTGGATGTTCCTTGCCATGAACTTTTTCAAAAATGGCGAAGGCTCGCTCAGATAACGGCAAAGCTTGCTCATACGCGCCTTGGGCACGATATAATCCAGCGAGATTGTTGAGGCTGGTTGCAACATAGGGATGTTCTTTGCCTAATATTTTCTCCCGAATAGCCAAGGCTCGCTCAGATAACGGCTTGGCTTGGGCGTACTCAGCCTTTTCCTTCAGATAATAACCCGTTTGATGCAGTAAAAGGGCCGCTTGCGCAAATTCTAAGGCCCATTCTTCAATCAGTGCCGCACAGGTTTGGGCGCACGGCAATAACCGTTCACACAGATTCCATTCTGAAAATTCAATGTTGCCATCAGGAAAAACACTATTCACCACTCGCACTGCCATTTCTGCCCAAGTACGTTGCTCTGTTTCATCCATCCTCTGTTTTAAGATCAATTGCACTAAGCGATGAATCGATAGCGTTTTGGTTTTGGGCTCACGGTGTACCAGGGAGTATTTAAAAATAACAGTCAGGGCTTCGTCTAAATCTATAGGATCAATATCCGAAAAAATCTCTTCGGCGATTTTGTCAGGGTGTAAAAAGGCACAGAGATATAAAATGTCACGGGCTGTGGCGTTTTCGTTAGCGATTTTCTCAAAGGATAATAGCCAAGTTTTGGCGACAGCCTCGGGATGATCAGAGCTACTGCTGCCTCGTTTTGCTAGGAGTTTCGCGGCGTGGGTGCCATAGCGTTCCAAATAACCCGCTAAACCGCATTGCGTTTCTCTTATATAAGCGCCCGCTTGATCTAATGCTAAGGGTAAGTTGTCTAGGATTTTGGCAATGTCTTCGGCTTTGAACTGATCGGAAGCGGAATAATCCCATTCTACGCCTGACTCACTACGCGGTTTGTCAAGGGCGCGGCGGAGCAGAAAGCTTGTGCCTTCCTCTAATGAGAATATCGACATGGGTATCTTTTGCGCGATAGGTTCAGTGGTTTGGGCGCGTGTGGTGAGTAGCAGATGAGATTGCCCTAAATCGCTTCCCAAAATGGGATCGATGAGGCTGAGATTGTCAGCGTTGTCCAAAATGAGCAGCCAGTCATTATGCGTTTGTAGCCAATGTCTCACTGCTTGAATAGTCTCTTTTTGTTTTTGAGCCTGTTTTTCGGGCAAATCTAGGGCATGGGCGATTTCCACTAAGCCTGATTTAAGAGATTCCACCGTATCGGCTAAACTCCATAACACCGCTTGATATTCATGGCCGTATAAATAAGCATACTGGGCAGCGGTTTGGGTTTTGCCTATGCCACCGAAACCACTTAAGGCGGCCGCTTTTTGAAAATGGAGCGTTTCTTGTATTTGTCGCAATAAGAGTTTACGGCCGGTAAAAAAGCGATTGCGTGATATTGGGAGATGATAAACCGTTTTTGGGTATCTCTTTTTCAATACCGGCTTGAGATGTTCCTCAAGCGTCGCCAGATTGGCGGCAATGGTATAACGCCCCATTTCAAAGGCCGTTTCAATGGATTCATTGGCAGCAAGGGCATCATAAAAACCAATGGTAAATTGAATCGCGGCCCTATCGTCAATAGGTTGATTCATGCCAATCACATAATTAATATGTTTCACAATCGCGCTGGCTTGTACGGCTGTGAAACAGGCATTGAGAATAACGCACTCAATTTGATGGCGATAGGGTTCAAAAACTTGAGCCAGCGTATCGGTACTCAGGTATTGGTGTTTTCCCTGTTCATTTTCTAAGATAATACCTAGCTCAGCCGCACCGTGCCCCGAAAAATGGACAAAATGGGGTTGATAATCCAATAAGGCTTGGCGTACTTCATTGGGTGTCACCGCCATTTGTGCTTTAAACTCAAATTGTTGATGACGTTGATTGCGTTGTAATGCCCTCTCAATTTCATCAATTTCCTCGGTTAATTTGAGTTTTTGGGTATTTGTCGGGTTGGCAGTCAGCATTAGGATGGTTTTTGGCATTTCAGTTATCAGTTATCAGTTATCAGTTATCAGTTTTATTTTGATGCTTCAATATATAAATAGGTTAACAAAAATAAATTAACATTTTTTGAAAATTGATGTTGAACTGATTAATATTAATCAGCGTTAATTATGATTAGAATATATTTAACGGTAACAAACTTTTGCCTGAAAAACTTTTTAATGAGGATGGTGGGCAACAAAAACACGTTACCCACCCTACATTGAGCTATTGGGGCCGGCAACAAAAACACGTTACCCACCCTACATTGAGCTATTGGGGCCGGCAACAAAAACACGTTACCCACCCTACAATTCATTGGTGGGCAACAAAAACACGTTACCCACCCTACATTGAGCTAT
>QNEL01000399.1 GCA_003645185.1 Candidatus Parabeggiatoa sp. nov. 3 | reverse complement strand
TCATGAAAAATTAGGGCAGCGTCTCGCGTATTATCTTGAAGCCGAGACGATCCCCGATTTATATCAAAAAGTTTTAGCGCGTTTAGAAGACGACTATCAACCACCAGAATACCCGCATTTAGTGCGCCAGGCCTTAAGTCTATTGTGGGCAACCCGGCAAGGGCTGCGTGAATCGGAGTTGTTGAGTTTGTTGAATCAACCTGAAGTTGAGGCACTACCGCAAGCGATTTGGTCACCCTTATACTTAGCCCTGAGTGCCGCCCTGGTTAACCGTGCCGGCTTATTGAACTTTTTCCACGACTATTTACGCCAAGCCGTTGAACAACGCTATTTAAGCGACGCTGATCAAAAAAGGGCTGTGCATCGTCAACTCGCTGATTTTTTTGAAACCCTGCCACTAGACACTCGTCAAGCCGATGAATTGCCGTATCAGTTGGAACTTGCCGGGGAAAAGGCACGATTGCAGGCGTGTATTAGTGAGATACCGATGTTTTTGCAATTGATGCGGGATGATAAAAAATATGAGTTGTGGGGCTATTGGCAGCGTCTTGGCACACAAGATAAGATGGTGGCGGCTTATCAGGATGCCTTAACGCAATCTGAAAAAGCGTCGGTGAAAGAGAACTTATCTTATGAACTGAATGAATTAGCCTATTTTTTTAAGACTGTCGGTTATTATCCTGCAAGCGAACCGCTTTACCAAAGGGCCTTAGCCATTTCTGAACAGGTGTTAGGCGCACAGCATCCCGACACTGCCACTTCTCTGAATAATTTGGCAGCATTGCTTTCCTCTAAAGGGGATTATGACGGAGCCGAACCGCTTTACAAAAGGGCCTTAGCCATTTATGAACAGGTGTTAGGCGCACAGCATCCCGATACTGCCAGTTCTCTGAATAATTTGGCAGGATTGCTTTCCTCTAAAGGGGATTATGACGGAGCTGAACCGCTTTACAAAAGGGCCTTAGCCATTTATGAACAGGTGTTAGGCGCACAGCATCCCTTGACTACCACTTCTCTGAATAATTTGGCAGGATTGCTAAACAATAAAGGGGATTATGACGGAGCCGAAGCGCTTTTCCAAAGGGCCTTAGCCATAAGAGAACAGGTGTTAGGCGCACAGCATCCCTCGACTGCCACTTCTCTGAATAATTTGGCAGGATTGCTTTTCGATAAAGGGGATTATGACGGAGCCGAACCGCTTTTGCAAAGGGCCTTAGCCATAAGAGAACAGGTGTTAGGCGCACAGCATCCCTCGACTGCCACTTCTCTGAATAATTTGGCAGAATTGCTAAGGAATCAAGGGGATTATGACGGAGCCGAACCGCTTTACCAAAGGGCCTTAGCCATAAGAGAACAGCTGTTAGGCACACAGCATCCCTACACTGCCACTTCTCTGAATAATTTGGCAGCATTGCTTTCCGATAAAGGGGATTATGACGGAGCCGAAGCGCTTTTCCAAAGGGCCTTAGCCATTTATGAACAGGTGTTAGGCGCACAGCATCCCGAAACTGCCGCTTCTCTGAATAATTTGGCAGAATTACTAAGAAAGAAAGGGGATTATGACGGAGCCGAACCGCTTTACCAAAGGGCCTTAGCCATAAGAGAACAGGTGTTAGGCGCACAGCATCCCTACACTGCCACTTCTCTGAATAATTTGGCAGAATTGCTAAGGAATAAAGGGGATTATGACGGAGCCGAACCGCTTTACCAAAGGGCCTTAGCCATTTGTGAACAGGTGTTAGGTGCTGAACATCCTAATAGCGTGAGAGTTCGCAACAATTTGGCAAGGTTGCTTAATTTGAAAAGCCATTCTAGTACAGCTAATTACTAGGATAAACGAATTAAAAAGATTGGATATTCATAATCCATACCTGCTTAGTGGGCACATTCAATTAATAATTTCATGCCCTGATCTCAGTTTACCAAAAGGGGTTAATTCGTTTATCCCCGTAATTAGCTGTACTAGACTTAAAGAAAACGCTAAAGACGCTAAAGACGCTAAAGGCGCTATCTCTCAATAGAAATCTAATTCCTTGCGTCGTTTGCGTCGTTTGCGTTATTTTTTAATGGTTTCGCGATTGAAATCGATCTAAACGCTAAAGACGCTAAAGGCGCTAAAGGCGCTATTTCTCAAGAGAAATCGAATTCATTGCCGTATAGGGTAAACCTAATAATTCCAGCGCATAATCTCTAACCATTTCATCTTCATCGTTTTTTAACCGTTTAGCCGTATCGATAGCTAAATTCTGATCAATTCGGTGTAATTCTTCTATTGCCGCCGATCTAACTTGATAGTCAGTGTCATAAGTACCTGCAACTAGGGCAGTTTTCGCAATATCAGAATTGATTTTGACTAATCCTAACAGTGCTTCTCTACGCACATCCTCTTCTTCATCTAATACTGCAACGCGAAGCAAGGCGGCAATAACCTTCGTAGTCGGCTTTTCTAATGCGACTAAATTTGCAATGGTAGCCAAACGTGAATAACACGGTATGAGGTATTCTGGTATGACTTGCTCATTTTGACTGATGGATCGATATTGATAACCTATCAAATAGTCTATTTCTCTATCCACATCCATCTTAATCCTCCTCATTAAAATGTCCTCGTTTCAAAAGATTGTGCTTCAGTGGCGGTTTGTTGTACAAAGGCTTTTGCGGCCTCGTGCCACTCTTTAGCACTTATCCACATATTGGCTTGTACATCTACTTTAACAAATTCGTATTTTCGTTTTTTATCTCCCGTTGGCGTTCCGTGAACAAACTGGGTTATCCGCCAATTTGATGGTGTGCCCACTGGCGCATAAGGTGTTGCAGTGTGCAAACGCGCTTCAAACGTATGCTTTCTACCCTTTATTAGAACAGTCCATTTATATTTAATTTGTCGATAGCCGCTACTTTTGATTTGCTCTTGACGTGTTGCATAAGCCGGTATGAAAATTGGAGCATTCTCAGTTTCCTTTGTAAATTCAATTGGTTTCTCAATGACACCGTTTTTTTTACCATCAGACGTTTGATTATGCATGTTGTTTGTTGATGCGTTTTCTTAACTGCTTTTCAGGCAATTTTTTCGGAACTGTCCAGATAAAGCGATTGATATCGATATAAACGCGCTTTGACGCTAAAGGCGCTATTTCTCAATATAAATCTAATTCCTTGCGTCGTTTGCGTCATTTGCGTCTGTTTTTCAGTCGCGAATCATTTTATCATCTCAATCAAGGTTCAGATTTGAAGCCTCAAGCTGCCTGACTCAATGCTTCAACTGCCCATTGATTGAGACTTTTGCCACTCATTTCTGCCGCGTTTGCAATGGCTGAGTGGACTTGTGGCGGTATCCGTAAGATTAGATTGTCTGAATAAGGTTGTTGTGGTGTTTTACCCACTTTTTCACAAGTTTCTATATAATCGTTCACCGCTTCTTCAAAACTCTGGCGCAATTCATTAACAGATTCGCCGTGAAAGCCAACAATATCAATGATGCCTGAAAGATGCCCAACAAAGCACTGATCTTCGGCACTATATTCAATGTGGGCGGTATAACCTTTATAACTCATTGTATTATTCATGGTGTGACTCCTGCCTGTTCCAAAAAATGACGAGCATCACGCACTTGATACGGTTTCGCTTCCTTAGAAGGATGCGGGCGATGGAAACTAGCAACCACTTCATTCAATAGGAAGCGTACCCGAGAGCCCTCACCTTCAATAATTGAGGCACCCAATGCTACAAACAATGATTCAATGCGTGACCACTCTAGTGATTTCGGGACGGGTTCTGAAAAGATGGCTTCTAATGTTTTGCGGTGTTTGCTGTTCATAAGTCATAAGATAATTGTCATGGTTTTTGGCTAAATCAGTTATGCTAGTTTCTACCGCATAGAGATTAATATTTAAGAATCAATAGAATTAAACCATTTAATTTGATTCTGAAAACTCTAAAATTTAGAATCTGAGCTTTTTGAGAGCAATTTTCAAAATAGGAATGGTGGGCAAGCGGGCGGTTAGATTTTGGGATAATATTTGGTTCTATGTCGCCCGCTTACCCACCCTACGAGACATCACCAAATTTATGATTTCATCAGAGAAACAATGCCGGCCGCTTTGTAAGGCATCTCTTTCATTTCTTCAACGGGTACTTGTTTTTCTTCGGCTAAAACGAGAAAGGGGGCGATTTCGGGTGACGTTTTGTCTTGGACTAAAATCTTGTAGGGTACGCGCCGAAGTAAGACGCGAATGGCTTCTCCAATCCCGGGCCGGATAAATTTGATGTCTTTTATCTGATAGGTTGTCATGAGTTGATTGACAAAGCTTTGATTTGTCTTTTGCAAGGCTTCTCGATTAAGCGTGGCAACACCTTGATGGGGTGTTTCAATGCTTTTAATTTCGGCCATGAGCTGATCAACATACCATAGCGACAAATCGTCTTCACTAAATTCTGAATAGTATTTGCATCCGTGAAAATCTTCGGGCCCTAGATAGGCCGGATTGAGAATCGTTCGACTGATGAGGCCGTTGATCGTGGCATTTAACAGGGCAGATGGCATGATATAGTCTTCGCTTGTGACGGCTACAGTGGCATAACCGCCAATGTCGGCTATGACATAGAGATCAGGGGATATCTGGGTATTGTGTTTTTGATTAAAAATAGTCACCCATTTTTGGAGTTCTCTCGTAATCCCGCCTTTGCCTGTCCAACCGTCTATAAAGACAATATCTTTGCCCTGTTTATCATGTTGAGACAGAATATAGCGCAGCGCATTCGCATCTACTCCTCGCTCCAGAATAATGGAGATGGAATAATGCGGTACGTTCCGCTTAAATAAATCACGCAGCGTGCGCTTTAATAGCACGCCGACGGGTGTGCCGGCCCTGGCGAGGGAAACCAGTACTAAATTCTCTTTCTTATTTAGTCGGTTAGCTAAAGCTAAAGTGTGTTGGGCCAGTTTGTGTTTATTCAATTCTAAGGCCGTGTAAAACACGGCCTTGTACTGGGCTGAAGGCAGATATTCTTTCGGAATCATCTCACTATAATGCTTGCCTTCAACTTGCATGATTCTTTCCCTTTCCAAAACGTCTGTGTAGCTCATGGAAATGGGTTTTAATAAAAAGGAGATATCATCTGGCTCGTAACTACCACAAAACATGCTGTCTTCCATTAGGTTGCTGGGGTGAGAAACAGTTCTATCACTTCATTGGCGTACTGTTTGAGTTGTTCAGGTAAATCATAATTGTCCGGTAAAATGGTTGTCTCATAACATAAGATGATCGTGTCATACTGTCTGGGGTTATAGAAAAAATTGTCAATGTTTTCATGGTAGTTGTCTTTAAAAAGCAACCGGCCTTCCAGATCATTATCGACATTGTAAGGGGCACGACTGGTGGCTTGCACATACACATCGACTTTGCCCTTTTCCAAATACTGGGCTATCAGAAAGGCCGGATACATACATTCGCCTGTGCCCAATACCAATACTTTTTTATCACGCAAAGTATTGATATTCAAGTAATTTTGGCAAGCGATGTCGAGGCATTGGACACCCAGTCGCCCAAAATTGTAGGGAATGATGGCATCTAAAATTTTGTCATCGGTGCCTTTGGCTACAGTGGGGTTTTTCAACTGCATATTGGCTTTCCAGTTAAAACTGTAATAACCTTTATGTATACTGACACAGGTGATGCCGGGGAGTTCATTGGGTATCCAGTCTAAAATGGCCGCGCCAATGAAACGCTCCACTTGTGGCAATTTTTCTCGCAATGGCTTCACGAGGTTGGATAAGGTTTGCCCAGTGGAAAACTCATCGTCAATGAGAACGACATTTTTGACTTGGTTTCGTAAATCACGCAACTTGGGATCGGCCATCTCATAGAGTAAATGAGTTGGCGCATGGCTATGTTCCTCTTGAAAGTTTAACCAAACCGGCTGTGATAGCTGATGATAAGTGGTGTGTATATAGAAGGCATTGGATAGCCCTAAGTGATGATAAACGCCATAGCCTAATCCTGCAGCCGCTTCGACTAAACCAATCACCATGGTAGGTTGATCATCTAACACACTTTTAATCCGTGCTGCGAGTTGCGCGTAGACGCTTTCCATCACGGAAGGTTTAGTGGGATATCGGTGCCCTAGCACTTTACTCACGAAAACAAATCCTCTTTTCTTGTTCGGGCGGGAGCTATAGCCGGTGAGCTTGTGCAGAATATGATGATTATCAGTAGTAATATTTAAGGTGCCTGTTTTGAGATTGATTTGCATCTGGTTTTGATTAGTCGCCATCATAATGAAATGTTAGGAAGCAAGTTATTGTCGTTTGTTCCTTGTAAAGTGAGTGTGTTGGTACAATGCTGATTTAAAATCAGTGAAAATCAGTGAAAATCAGCGTTCTATTTATACTTGGCACCGTCATGAATTGCGCTTTTTGATTCTAGTGTGTCCCCGCACTTTTAATCGCACCCATAATGGGTAGATAAACGAATTCATTTTTTCAACACAGAGTTCACAGAGTACCACAGAGTGCCACAGAGTTGATTTTGGGCTGAAACTATTTAAAAATTTAAAAATGTTTTAGGATCACAAATAATATAAAAATCATAGACTTATTCTCTGTGATCCTCTGTGGCACTCTGTGGACTCTGTGTTGAAAAAAATAGGCCAATAAAATCATACCCAGATAAACAAACTAAAAGTCACTTTCAAAAACACAGCGAGATTCAACAAAAAAAATACCCAAGGTATTGCCATTTCAACCTGCGTAAAGGGTTTAAACAAGCTTGGATCATCGCCCCGGCCAGCGGCTTCCCATTCTGCATCATAAGGCGCAATCGGTAAAGACTGCTCCATTTGCAAAATCACTTTAAATTTCGCCGTATTCAGTTGTTTGTATGATTGGATCAATCTGAACCAAATGAGACACAGGATCATGCCTAAAACACTAATAATCCAATAAAAATCATTAGTTTGAGACGGTTCAACCCCCAACTTGGCCCCCAAATAAACCCCAAATTGCACATAACCCAGCACAGCGATAATCGCACTATTAATCGTCAGAAAAAAGGAATTAGCACTGTGTCTACGGCTACTAATTCTATCGGCCATTTCGACATATAACTTATAAATTTCCAAGCAATGCGTCGCGTAATCTGCACCATACGCCTCTTTACTCTGCTTAAAAAGCACCTCATCAATATTCAAAATCGTTCTCCGTATGTGGTAATCGTTAATTGTTAATTAATAAATCGATTTAAAATCTGCGTCAATCAATATTTTTTGGCAACCCCAGGTTGCCACCTCAATGCCACCTTCGCCTTCGCCTGGGCGAACACGCAGGTTCGCCCCTACAACCCCGTCATGACGTGGGGTTTGGTAGGGGCAGACCTGGGCGAACACGCAGGTTCGCCCCTACAACCCCGTCATGACGTGGGGTTTGGTAGGG
>QNEL01000398.1 GCA_003645185.1 Candidatus Parabeggiatoa sp. nov. 3 | reverse complement strand
AGGAGCTCCGGCAAATTTTGGGTGTACCGAGAGGCTTGTGGAATGCCGCCTATAGAGAAGGGGAAGGCTTATTTGAATTCGGGGGAGATATCCATGATTTGAATTATTGGTACTTTGATCCTGATGCTGCTATTGAGGTTGTGGATAAATATTTCAAGGCGGGTGGTGCCATTGTTGACGATCCGAGTCTTATTGTAGAAGGCATTATTGGGCCAACTCTTGATGCCTGGAACAGAGGGGAGTATGGTGAGGCTGCTGGAGAGTTCGCTGCTCTCCTAGTTTTCGGGATATTGGATCCCTTGAAAGGAGGAGGTAAAGCAGGTAGAGTCGGCGGTTCAATAAATAGGATGGTTCCTGATGTTGATGTACCTGGTGGAAGTGGTGGCAAGGGCGGTGGTGGAAAGATTAAATTTGTAGATGAAAAGTTACAATCATTTGAGATCGGTGGCAGAACATTTGAAGCTTCAAGATCCCCAATTATCGGTGATCAGAAGAGTTCTCATTTAGATAGCCCCCGCCTAATTGATCCAGGGATACCACAAATTGTTAGATTTTTGGAAACTAAAAATCCTGGTTTAGTTAAAGAACTTGAATTAAATGTCAGAATTTCAAAAGGCCAAACTGGTACTGATCTTGATATTGTCACCAATAATGGTTTTATTATTCAAGTGTCTCAGGGGCAAAATCTAGGTAAATCTATCAAGCGAGCCAAAAAAGCAATTCAAAGCACAGAATATAAAGATTTTAAAGTCGTAGGCTTCTTAGAAGATGGTGTTGATTCTAGATTATTGCCGGGAAATCCAAGAAGAGATCCTAACGATTCACGAATAGTATTAAATGATCTTGATGAATTGGATGAACTATTAAATAAATAAGTAGATAACCGACATTCCGCAAGTTATTGATTTTGGCACTGGGATCGTTGAATGGGATTGATTCAAATCAATGAGTTAGCTTGATAAATACCCTTAAATATTAGTGTTTAAAAAATAGATAGATTTATGAGTGGATAGGAAAAATTAATGAGATATTATCGGCTTTGATTTGATTAGTTTTATAAATCAATTCTATCAAACCCTCTTTTCTAAAAAATCCCTCTATATTAAAAGGATTTACTGTTAAAAAGCACGCTTATTGAAGCTTGGACAGAAAATGACCCCAGTGCCTTGATTTTAAATAAGTATAAATATAATTTATCTTTTTCATAAATTTAATTTTTATTTAATATCAGATACTTACAGAGGGGTGCGGAATGTCGGAGATAAACAAAGTTTTTTAACATTTTAACTTTAACTGGGGAATCCCCCCCTTTGAAAATGGGTAGGGTTAGGGGGGATTTCCTTAACAAAATTATCAAAAATGTTAAAAGATTTATGATGTACCTACTTAGATAATAGGATAATAATGGTATGTTAGATATTTACTTGTTAACAAGTCATAAGCTTGAATTGGAACTGATTCAAAGTTTACTTCATAAAAATTGCGATCTCAATTCAAAATTAGAGAATAATGAAGTTAGTGCAGCTCGTTATATTGGGGAAGATTTGACAGATAGTCTAATTGTAGAAAGGTTAACTGCTAATGATGCTCTTGATGAATGGGAAGAAACTTATCCAATATACAAACAACTATTTGAAAATAAATCTTATCCGGACCCAAATGTTCTTTATATCTTGTATAGTCGCTACCATGAAGGTGTAAATGACATATTGGGCAAGTTATTGGACGGATTGAACGAATTGGGAATAAATGCTGAAATTAATAATGGGAAAGGGGCAAATTTTAAGATTTGTGATTACAAATGGCATGAAGTCGATTTGTAAGAGTAGATTGGAATGTATAAAATTTATAGTTCCCAAACGGAGTTTGGGAGTGCTTTTCTACAACGCTCTGCAAAGTACAAGAGTTGGATGACGCGAAGCGTCATGGAAGGCATTCCCAAATAGCCGCTAACTCATTTGGAACGCTAAATAAAAAGGAGAAGTTGGAATGAATGGACTTACTGATGAACAAGTTGTAATGCTTTTATCATCTCGTCAAAAAGGTCAGAATGCGGCTGAAGAAATCTTTAAGCGGGGGAGCCGGTTATTTGACTTATTGCTGGCTCAAGAAGGTGACAAAGACTATTTTTATGGTCGCTTGGGTAATCCTTATTCGGCAACCGCTATGATCATGCCACTTCCGCCTGGTTTTGAAATTCCAGGTTTTAATTTTAAAAAGGAACTGAGTGAAGAAGATCAAGAACAAACAGTTACCGTTGAAGTGGTTTCGCTTTATCTGATTTCGGCAATCTACTTTGGAAAGCTTCATTTTGCAGATAATCCTCTTTTGGTCCTGAGATTACCCTTTGGCAAACAATCCGTTGGAAATAAACAAGAATACATAATCCGTGGCTTTCATTCGGCCAGAGAGTGGATTAAAAAATTTAAAAAAGTAGGCATGGAAAGCTTACGAGCCCAAGGTGAGGATCCCTTAAAAAATGCTAATCTTGAGTGGTGGTAATGTTGAGTGTGAATACTATAGATAAATGCAAATGAATTGATACAAAAATTTCAAATTAAGTTATTGAAAAATAATATTTTTATAGGCAAAGTATTTTTTCATTTTTTAAAATAAAATATCATCAATTATTTTGATGTCGCAATAAATCTATTTGATTTAATTAATTTCGTAAACTATTGATTTTAATCAATCCCATTCAACTACTCCAATGCCAATTTATCTGAATCAATTCATCTTATATCAAATAGGTTTTATTAAAACCTATCAACTTGGATAGGAAGTGTACTGTAATAAAATTATACTATTAATATCAATAAATTATAATTTTATATACTGTGCATAGCACTAAAACATCCACCAGAGGCAAACATTATAAACTGACAAATGAAGGATGCCATAGAGAATTATCAAAATTGAGATAGGATAGAGATAATATGACTTTAGCAACTGACATATATGCTATTATTAGCAAAATCGAAAAACTTCATTTTGAAGACCCCAAAGTGTATGATTATTGGGATGATCTTGCACAAGTACTTTCGGCCGATGAGAAAGCAACTATTCAATTCCTTTCTCGTTCAGAGGACAAGGAGATCATAGATCATATCTGTTCTGTGTTTGATGATGTGGCATATAACTTAAATAGCCATGAATTTATTCTATGTATAGAATCGTTGCAAACCAAATTTCCGGATTTACTATTAGCACCTATGATAGAAGCAGCTCGGGAAGCTATCAACCAAGATGAGGATGAAAGCTAATGAGTTATGCGAATTGGGCTCATGCAACCAAGTAGGTTTAGTTAGCCTGCGTAGGATGCGCTTCGTTCCTCAGCGCATCCATCATTAGAGTAAGCGAGCGTAGAGCGAAAGAGCGTTTTATTACCTTTCCCAAACCACAGTACAATGGCGAAACCGTTCACAACCGTTTTGAAAAGCTATCACTCACTCTGGAAAGTTTTGATCGTTATAAGTTATCAAAAGAAAATACGCCTCATAAATATGTTCACATTCCTCAACCAATCAGAACTATTGGGCCTCAGTCAAATTCGAGACGACATCGGTAACGTTGTCAGTTTTAACTACGATAGTAGGGGGCAACTTGAAAATGTCAACACGAGTTGGGGACGTGGTTTAAGCGGTTTTGCATGACAACACGGGTCATATTACGGCCATTTATCCCCTTTTAGATGGTCTGGATTTACCGGAAAAAGCGGCGTTAATCTGGGGTGGTGAAAAAGAAACAGTATGTTAAGCATAAAACTGATCCTATTTTTGTTCCGGTTTAGGTGTAGCATAAGCTTCAATTCTCTTGCCTTGTAAAGTTTGTCCCAGATGTTCTTTACACCAAGTTAACACTTGATGAGTTGGGACTGTCTCAATAGCCTTTAAAACCACTTCTGTTGTGGTAGAAGCTACAATGGCAGCGATTCCCAATAATAAACCCGTAAAACCATTTTTAGATTGCTCATGTTCCAAATATTTTTGTTTACCAAAAACCGATTCTATAATTTCACTGCTTCCCAAGAGTCGCTCTCCGGTTTTGAGTTTAGATTCTTGTATTTCCACAAAATTCAACAATGTTTTACTGATTGCCAGTGCTCTAGGGGGCATGTTATCAGCTAACAAGTTTTTTAATTCCAAGTGACTACCCAGAAAATGACCTTTTTTTCTAACATGGCTTTCTGTGATGCCAATAACTTGTATAATTTCTCCCCATTCAAATAAAGAATCACGGTAGTCATATAGCCAGCCTAATTTTTCTAGGATTCCATTCTTTTTATTTGTATCGATTTTGTTGTCGAGAAGATATAGAGTTTTTTGTCCCCATTGAACTAAAATATCAACGTTCATATAACGTGCTTTAGTTCTTTGGTTTGGTGGTGATAAAAATGCCAAAGAGGTTTGTTGAATCTGCTTTTTGGTTTTTGCTGCTAAACTTATGAAATTGACCCATTCCTCCTCATCTTGTAATTCCCGCTTGAGTAAGATCGCAGTAAGATGTTTAATATCATGAACATAATCAGTTTCTGGATGAGCCTGACAAAAGGTTTCAACACCGACTTTTAAATCAGAACCATAGTCACCAAGAATTTCTCTTGGAACTCCCGTTTTTTCAATCGTTTCTTCAAGTTGTTCATAAACAATCTCTCCATTTGAGTGCTTAACAGGAAGTAATGTAATAGGTTCCATATCCTCATATTTTAGGCAAGAATCTGAAGGAATATCACGCATACGGATACCGAGAATGACCAAAGCTTTTTCTTCTCCTAATTGAATCGTATGATCGACTATCCAAATCCAGTCTGTTGCCAATTCTTTTGGACGTGTTAATTTGTAATACCCGAGACGTAGTAACCATAAACGAACTGTGTACCATGATGGTACTGGTAATGACAGTTGTAAAAATGTTATCACGGTTTCCAAACAACGGCTGGCACCACGTAAACTAGAAGCGGCAGATAAAACGAAAGAGATGCATAACATGATGTGATCAACCGAGTATTTGTGATGAAATGGGACGACTTCAAACTTTCCTGTTGGCACGGCTTGAGTTGTCGGTTGAATCCGTTTTTTTTTAAGTTCTAAATCCTCGCTTTTCTTTTCAGCCTGTAATCTTAATTGTTTTAACTCTTTTTCCAATAATATCGCCTTTTGTTTCCATTCAGCTTTTGTCGTTTCTAAATAGCGAACACGATTAGATAGCCGTTTTAGGGTACTTTTAGCTTCTATTGATTTCTCTTTCCATTGATTACGACTTTGTTCAAAAAAATTCACGAGTTTACGCAATGGAGTTTTATATTTTTGGTTCTCTTTTATTGACATTTTTTCTCTTTTTTATGGGGTTAATTTTGGAATGAATATTATCTCTTTTTGCGACCTTAAAATCAATTTAATTTGTTTCTTTTTCACCACCCCAGCGTTAATCTACCTTAGAATATAGTGCTGAAAATGATTTAATCAAAGTCACGGATGCTCAAGGTTATAGCGAACAATATCAATACAAAAACCACGTATCATCCAACGCACCCTGAAATTGAATTGTTATTTTTCAATGATTTAACAACAATTTTTGTACTTTACCAATTAGGGAAATGTTATAACAATACTAGACGAAACAGGTTGTTATATATGAAGCTTCCGATTGGGATGGTATCGCAAAAGTTGCTAGTCAAAATCCAAGAATTGCTAAAGGCATTGAAGGTATGGCTACTTGGTTGTCAGGCTCAATAATGCCGAATTATATGTTGAGAGTTCCCACAAATCCGCTTCTGCATATTTTCCAAAACTCTACGTCTGTTGAGTCAAGTACATTTTTGGTTCAGCTTTTAAAACTAAATATGGGGTGCGTCCAATGGGCTGCTTGCACTCAATTTTTATTTAAATGAGTTTTCATCTAAAGGTTAATTTTATGTACTTTGAAGATATGAGCAGTTATTGTTATTACTTGAAGACACCTCTAAGTAACGTCAAAAATGTTGGCTGGCTTGAGAGAAGTAAAGCATATAACACAGGCGATGTTGATGGTGATTTTTTACCCAGACTTTCCAACATTATTTTGGGAAATGATGTGATTGATACTCAAGTTAATAAAATGAGATCAGTTCATCCATGCTCATTATCTAGTTGTTATCTTCAGGAAATTAAGGAAGGAGATCGTAAAGCTTGTCTGGGTGCAGCTGAAATCTGGATTCCATCTATTGAGAATGGAGAATTTTTTGCTTCACCATCAATGGTATACCACTATATTGAGAAGCATGGATACTTGCCTCCAAAAGAATTTATATCCGCGGTTATGAGTTTTAATTTTGAGCTTCCATTTAAAGCGCAAGACGCCTATTTGAATGCCGTAAAAGGTCATTTTTAACCCGCATTCATATGCATTTAGCCAGCGTAGCCCGGTTCGTGCCACGTATGGCGTATACCGTTTGTGTAGCGAGTAGCCCGGATGAAGCGGAGCGCTGGGGTTGGGTGTCCCTGATTCCGTTTTGCTACAACGGCTGACTGGCGCTCTACGTATTGGCCGAATAGCGAGCAAGCGAACCAAGCAGGTAGCCCGGATGAAGCGAAGCTTCATCCGCAGTAGCATGAGCCTGGGTTGCCGTAACTGTAGGGTGGGTAGAGCTACACCCACTCTTAATCTATGAATCTGAAAAAGGCCCTTGAGTCATCGCGATTCAAGGGCCTTTTTTTTCAAAGCGAACTACCATAATTGTATATTGATATTGTATATCGATGCGGATTAAAATCAAAACCGTAATCAACAGCAAGCCATTGAGTATAAACAACTTTATGTTCAAGTATGGAATGAGATTTTAAATGCTTTAGAGGAAAAATGCATTGACTTGGATACTTTTGATTTTACGAAAGTTGATATCTCAAGTCGTAAAATAGCAAAAGATTCTAAGAAAACCAAAGTGGAAAATAGAAAGCAAGGAAAACCGATTAAAGCGTGTCCCCATTGTAGCGGGATATTACACCCAGATATTAACGTCATACCAGGAAGGAGGGAAAAACCACAATAATGCTGAGAATCAAGACAACTTCTTTGGTTTATAAAGACCATAAATTCTTTTTTGACGACGAGTTATTTTCAGGTTTAGGGTTTCACATTGTCAATGGGATCGTTGAAAAAGTGGTAAAATATGTGAACGGTGTTGAAGTCCGTGATTATCAAAGCGAGTACATTCCTTGTAGCGAGAATTGTATTTGTATAGATAGCTCATTTTTAGAGGGTGGATATATAGGAGAAAATGATGATTATGGGCCAGCTTTTTATCAAAATAAAAGGTTCTCGGGTATAGCTTACGAATTTGACTCTGATGAATGCATCGCGGAACACTTACTTGAAAAGGGTTTTGATATCCTGGAAATTGCGTTTTTTGTCGATGGTACTCTGGAATCTTACGAGGATTTCAGAAACAACATGAATCAATGCTTTTATT
>QNEL01000397.1 GCA_003645185.1 Candidatus Parabeggiatoa sp. nov. 3 | reverse complement strand
TTCAGTTTTTGCGCGCAAAAACTGAATTTAGCTTCGCTGGCCTTCGGCTCACGCTAATGTTTCGCTTCGCTATACATTAGCGTGAAATGTGAAATGCTGATTGTCATGATTTACGCTGATTAATTTTGTTCATTGATAAGTGATCGTTGATATTTAAAAAGGTGTCGGGGTTGTCTGAAAAATCAACTTCTATTAATTGGGTGCGTTTTAAAAAACCTTGTATGCTACGTTCGCCGCTTTCTAAATAGCCTAATACATCATTTAATAAACAACGCTTGAGTAGGGAAAATACGGGGTGTATGCGCTGGCCGTCGTATGCGACGCTGGCTTGGGCATCATTTTGCCTTAAAGCGGTATATAAACGTTTAGCGATTTGTGAACTCAGTCGTGGGCAATCGCAGGGTACAAATAAAACATAATCGGTTTCAGCTTTGGCTAAGGCGGTTGCCATGCCGGCGAGGGGGCCGTCGTAATGTCCAAATGTATCCCGGAATACGGGGCAATTTCCGAGTTGTGCATAGTCTTCGAGATGGCGATTGGCGCTGATTAAAAGTTGGCCGACTTGGGGGCGTAGGGCGGCAATGACATATTCAACCATCTGTTTGTTATTGAGTAATATCAGGCCTTTATCAAGGCCGCCCATGCGGGTAGCACGCCCACCGGCTAGGATAACACCGGTAAGCTTGTGTTTGTGATTTAAAAAATCGTCCATTTTGAAATTCGACGTGTTCGCCCATCGTTTTTAAATTCTACGCGTTCGCCCATTTGATTATAAACAAAAAATGTAGGGGCGAACCTACGTGTTCGCTCATAGAATTCATTTTAGGGTGTCTAAAAGTTTGATTTAAAACCTGTCGGCTTGCCTTAGGGATTTTTAAGGTTAAATGGGTGCCTTTTGCGACGTTGATAAAATAAACTAACGCGGAAGCAAATAATTCAATGTTTTCCGTTGACAATTGAGGCAAAACGATTTCGTAATCAGCTTTCTCATTCAATCTCAGTTTCCAGCTATTGGATATGAAACCGATTTCATGTATTAACGTGACACTGGAAATATTTTCAAAAGGTAAGCGCGTCGTTAAACCTAGAAAACTGGGCCAACTGATTGAAAAACAAAATAAATTATTCCAAATAATGGATTCATCGGTTAAGGCTAACCCTTTAGAACCTGAAAACAATGTACCTGTCTCAAAATAGAAATAATAGCTTTCTGTCGATTTTTTAACGTCTTTAAAGAGTTCTATTTCCCATTCTTGATTGACATTGTCTTTAAACAGGAAATCTAATTTATTGAAAAAGTCAGTTGATAGCGCCTTTTTGAAGTTATTATGCCCTTTTGCAAGCGAAATATGAGGATTGGCAAAAATGGGGTTCATGAGTTGATTGAGCCAATCATGATCCGCTTGTGAGAGCTTAATATCTTGAGGGTATTTTGATAAACAGTTGTTTAAAAAACGCAGTTGTTCAAGAGCGTTATGGCTATTGTTCCAATTTTTACGACACTGAGTTACCCAACCCGCTAAAATCGCTTTTTCTCTAGTGGGTATTTCTAAGAGTACCCGTTTTTGAAGCTGTGCCGTTTTATTGAAGTTGATGAAATAAACCATTGCAGAAACAAAAGGTTCTATCGCATTATCAGGTAGACGCGATAAGCGAATCTCATAACGATCATCATTGTTAATTTGTAGTTTCCAACCGGTTAAGGATAAATCGTTATTCAAAACATAACGCTGATCATAAATCAGTTTGATCGTTTTGATGTCATCAAATGCCAGATGCTGCGTAAACCCTATCAAATTTCGCCAAATCAGGGATTGATTAGTGAAAGCAATTCCCCTTGAATACGATAAAATACGGCCGGTATCGTAATAAAAGTAATATTTTTCATGATCATGACGCTTATTATAAAATAAGTGGTTTCGTGTTTTTAACTTGTTTTTAAACTGAAAGTTTAATTCACGGAATTCGTAATGGTTTTTGAGAACAATTTGGAAATTGCGATAAATGTCTTCATCAGCAGTATTGGAATCAGCCGTTAAGACGAGTTGAATTAAGGCATCAAACTGTTCCAAGTCATCAACTGAGGGTAGTTTAACAGCCTTCAAACAGTGGCTCATTTCCAGTAATGCAGGGCGATAATTAGCTTGCTTTATGTGCATTTTTAGAGTTTCATAATTGCTACACAATCCCGCAAAAGAGGCGAGCGGAAGCAATCCGCATAAGGCAATAACAAGTTTGTATTGGTATAAGCAAAATATCTTCATTTCTATTCCTCCTGTTCATGGTCGAAAGGGTAGGAATTAAGTTTAGTTTGCCTCAGTAGGAGCACAAACTTCGTTTCGAGCATCGCTAGCTCAACTTGAGTTTGTCTTGGTCTACGTTCCAACTTTAGTTTGCAATGAGTTTCAAACCATGATGCCTTTATCGGCCGTCGTTTGATTGAAATTAATAAAGTAAGTCATTGCTGAAAGAAAAGGCATCAGTGCTTCAACGGGTAGACGCGATAAGCGTATCTCATTGTTTTTATTATTGTTAATGCGTAGCTTCCAGCCTGTCCAAGATAAATTTTTGTTTAAAAAGTAACCGCTATCATAAACGAGTGTTAGCATTTGAATATCATCAAATGCGAGACGATGTGGTTTGCCGATCAGATTTTTCCAAATCAGTGATTTATCGGTGAGTGCAATCCCTCTTGAATCTGAAAAAAAACGGCCTGTGTCGTAGTAAAAATAATATTTTTCCCCCTCTTCACGGATTTGAGAAAACAATTGAGTATTTTCTGTTGGATGGCTTTCAAAATAGTGTGCAAATTTAAATTCGGGTTTGTTTAACAGATGAATGCCAAGTACGCTTTGGAAATTGTGATAAGCTTGTTCTAACGAAGTTGAGTAATCTTTCGTAAGCACTTGTTTAATTAAATCGACAAAGAGATGTAAGTCGTTTTTTGAGGGTTGTTTATCAGCGGCTAAAGCTAAACAGTTATCCATTTCATCTAAGGCTTTGATATATTCTCCCTGTTCCCGAAACGTTTTGAGAGATTCAGTGTCATGACAATTCGTGGTGATAGCAGCACTTGACGGCGGCCCACATAATGCGATGATAAGGCTGTATTGGCAGAATTTATTGAAAAACATAGTATAGCACCTGTTATTGAGTTCTGTGGTAGGAACAAAGGGTTTTAACCCGATCGGCCGAAAGCTTATGTCAGCATGGGGTGGCAAGCCCCAGGCATGATTTCTTTATAATCAAACTCATTGACAAGTATCGGATTTTTGCGAGGCAAAATAGGCTGCCAGATTTTCCATAGTGCTCTCATCTACAAAAAACGTTGCCATGGGAGACATATGCGGATCTTTCCGGGTACCTGTCTTGTAAGCTTTCATTGCGTTAATCAGATAGGCTTGATGCTGGCCCGCCAGTTTAGGATAAAGGGATTTTTGACTATTGCCGTCTTCACCATGACAGATTGAAGTACATGATGCGGCTGCTTTCGCTTTACCGGCTTTCACTTTTTCCGGATCGATATCAGGCTTGCCAGTACAGCTATTGGATTTTTGGGTGGAAAAATAAGCCGCGAGATCATCCATATCGCTTTCATTTTTTAAATATTCTCCTGCTATTGGAGACATGATTTCATTATTTTTTCGATTACCGCCCTTGTAGCCCTTCATTGATTTGATAAGATAATCAAAATGTTGTCCTGCCAGTTTTGGGTAATCAGGAAATAAGCTATTACCATCTAACATGTGACAAGGGATACAACCTGTGGCTTTATTTTTGCCAGCCGCTGCATTACCTACAGCATGAACTGTGAGCGTCGCGCCTAGCATGGCACTGACACTTATAAACATAATCATTTTTTTCATGAGCTTTTGAAAATCCGTAGGGGCGAACCTGCGTGTTCGCCCTTTTGAAAATAAATTTTAAATTGTAACCTTCAATAAATTTACCGACTGCTCACAGCTAGATATAATCCTTGTAGTTATTCATTCGACGATGAGTCAGTTCTGTTTTCTTAATATTCACCAGTAGGGTATTGAAGGCAAAAGCACCGGCTGGGCTGGGTTTATCTAGGGTGAGAAAATCGGGATTGCCGGCACGATCAATTCCATTTTCATCCAGAGCCATCCAGGCACCTTCATGTAAAACCGCTACGCCTGGCATACAGCGTTCTGTCACATACGCGGGTACAACCACTTTACCTCGTTCATTCCAGACTTCGACAACATCACCCATTTTGATGCCCAGTTTCTTGGCATCACTGGCATTGATCGTCACTTCTTGCTCATAAGTTTCCCGTAATTCGTGAACATTATAAAAAATACTGTGCGTTTGCCAACGCGGGTGAGGCGTGATTAAATGAAAAGGGTATTGGGCCACTTTTTCACTGCCTAGCCATTCCCACGGTTCAATCCATTTAGGAATAGCGGGAATGTTATAGCCATAAGGCATTTTAGTCCAATCGGTAATACGGGCTAATGACGTAGAAAAAATTTCGATTTTACCTGATGGCGTTGCCCAAGGTTTACCCCTTTCAACATTATCTTGAAAGGCAATATGAGGGCGTGAGAGTTTGAATTTGTATACGCCACGTTTTTTAAACGTTTCCCATGTCATTTCAACTTGTTGGTGGCGCATGACTTTTGTTTTCCACCAAGTTCGCAAATAAGCCTCATCTACCGCATCGTTGTCTTCAAAATAATCTCGATTCGCTTTAGGATTATATCGTTTACCGAATCCTAAGCGGTAAGCTAATTCTGTAAACACTTGAAAATCGGTTTTGCACTCCCCTAGGGGTTCTATGACTTTAGGGCGATGAATATAATAATGGCCTTTATACCAAGGTAAAGCAACATCATGGCGTTCAAAATGCGTGGCGATAGGTAACAAGACATCGGCCCATAAGCCTGATGATGTTATAGTCGAATCCATACAGACGACTAAATCCAGTTTTTTAATGGCTTGGATGCCTTTATTGATATTGCACAACTGATTCAACCAGTTTGAACCTTGCCAGAAAATCCCTCGAATATTGGGAATTTGTCCATCCGTACTATCATTACGAGGCCATAATCCAATTTCTTCACGTTTCAGATGGGGGTAATTCAAGACACAATGCGCCCAAGTATCTGATTTAATAGATTGTTTCCAAATATTTCTATATTCATCGTAAGGGTAAGCGACCCATTCAGCTTGCCAAGCTTTGCCAACGCCTTCTGATGATCCGCCTAGTTTCCCTATATTGCCTGTCAGAGTCTGTAAAGCGGCTGCCATGCGACTATATTGCTCGCCATAGGCGGTTCTGCCTGGGGCCCAAGAGGCTTTTAATGCGGCCGGTTTAGTTGTCGCGTACAAATGAGCGAGTTTTTTGATATCGGCCGCTTTAACACCGCAAATGGGTTCTGCCCATTCAGGGCTTTTAGCTTGTCCATCGGATTGACCCAAAATATAATCTTTAAAATTCTCCTGCCTTTGTGCCCAAGCGGGCATGGTGCCCGCGTCCATACCTTGCGTAAATTCATCAATAAAAGCTTGATCTTGTAATTCATTCACAAAAATATAATGTGCCATTGCGGCCAGCATGGCGGCATCGGTATTAGGCCTTATAGGAATCCACCAGGCATCATAAGCCGCGCCACTGTCTGTATATTGCGGATCGATCAATACAAATTGGCAACCACGCTGTTTAGCCAGGCGCATATAGTAAAAGGTATTGCCCCCATGAAAGGTATAAGCCGGATTCCAACCCCACATAATCATCAATTTGGTATGTGCAAAGGTGTCATCTTCATTGCCATCAGCAATGGTGCCAAAAGTGATACGGGAACTCAAACTGGTACCTTGATAAGAAGGAACTGACCAAGAACTGGTACGACAGCCAAACAGGCCTAAAAAACGGCCTAATAATCCCTGAATTTGATCTGATTTATGTAGCACTCCCCAAGACGCGCCGGCATAACTTTGATCTAAAATCGCTGTTGGGCCATATTCTGCTTTAAGAAACTGCATTTTGTCAGCAATAAAGCCCAATGCTTCATCCCACGATGCCCGTTTAAACTGGCCTTCACCACGAGCGCCTACTCGTATCATGGGATAAAGTAAACGCTCTGGCGAATATAATCGCATTCGATAGGCACGTCCGCGTAAACAGGCACGTAATTGCGGGAGTTCTTCGGTATCCGTGCCCAATGCATCACCTTGATAGGTTCCATTATCGGTAGATAAACGGACAATCACATCCCCTTTTTTATGGGCAACTAAGACATGCCGTGAACCACAATTATGGGCACAACTGGTTACAACATGGGTTAATTCATCATCACGCAGAGAAGAGGGTTCAATCGCATCCGCTTTGACATCATGATGTTGACTCACTAATCCATTGCCAGCGATGGCGATTGCCGTTGTCTTTAAAAAACCACGCCGATCTATATTCAAGCGAGAAGCCAGCCATTTCAGTTCCATACTCATTCTATTTTTTATCACAAGTCCATTTGTTACAAATGTAAATCTAAAAACCTGACAGGTTTTGAAAACCTGTCAGGTTTGGGCCAAAATATTTATCTGAACTCCTATAGTTATTATTTGTTCTCCAAATCACCTGCCATGGAACGAATGGCATCCATCCCCATCATATCGGGCGTGCGCTTAATAGGTTGTAGTACCAAATTACCTTTCTTATCAATCCAGAATTGCCCATAAGTCATTCGGTAAACTTTAGGTATATTTTCTCCTGCATGTGCTATCCCTTCCATACCCCCCATCATACTCGGCATATCGGCCATACTTGGCATATCGGCCATACTTGGCATACTCTCCATACTGGGCAGACTTGAATTATCACTGCCCATCGCATTTTGATTGGGGGTAACTGCAGGATAGAGAACAATTTGACCATTACCGTAATGCTCATACCAGCCACGCACTTGAAGAACATTACCTGCTCTCACTGGGTTTGTGTTTTGGACAGTTGACGTACCGCTCATTTCAGCGGCAACTTGAGGGGTTGCGATCAAACTCCCCACTAAGGCAACTAAACTCAAGGTTTTTTGGTGAGGCATTATTCATTCTCCATAAATTAATCTCTTTGAAATAAGGTAGGGGCAATCCCTTGTGGTTGCCCCAGCATTGGAACGAGCATGAAATCACTTTTTCTCAATATAGCAATGACAAGGGAATAATTCATTTTTAATTGTCACGCACATTCCTAAGAATCATAAGTAGTACCACGCGCCGGAAATGAATCCGATTATTCGGTTCTAATTGTTTTTCACTTAACAAGTTTTTGCGCGCAAAAACTTGTTAAGTGAAATTGTTAATTAAATTAAAATGGGGTAGATTTTGCCACGGAAAAACACGGAAAAACACGGAAAAATTCATTCCGTGCTGTGTTTTTCCGTGGCATTATAAATTAACTATTAATAATTATTATCCGATAAATTAACGACGTGTGGT
>QNEL01000396.1 GCA_003645185.1 Candidatus Parabeggiatoa sp. nov. 3 | reverse complement strand
ATATAGGTGAGTGGAATACAGTCAAATAATAATAGTTGGGAAAGGAGCCGTGTTCGGGATCAGTCTCATGGCTTGTGCTCTGAAGACGAGTCCTTTACGGTGACGTAGGGGGCTTAGTTTAACGACATTTTTTGTCGTTTTTAAAAATATGCTCATTGATTAATGTGATCACTTTTTCATATCGCCCATCATCTAACCATTTCAGCCAAACGAGCAGGTTATCCAGAGATTGAGTCCAGCTATTGTCTTCAGCTACGATGTGATGCACGGGATAATAACCCCATTTATCTGGCTGAGTAATCGTGCGTTCCAAACGGCCTATCGCTTCAATATTTCGATAGGCAGAAAAATAAAGTAAAGTGGGTAAAGATAATGTAGATAGGTCTAATTCGTCAGGTTCTGATGAGAAGTCAGTACACAGATGGGCTAACAATGCTTTGACTAATTCATCATTTTGACCAATAGGCTCTAAATGTGCGGAGAGTGTTTTCCGAAAACCGCTATAATGCCAAGCCGTCGCGCCATATTTTTTGAGTTCATCTTGAGACCATATTTTTAAAGCGGGCTGTTTGTCATCCAATTGCCCAGCTAATAGCGATAACACAATACACTGTTTTTCTTCGCGCCATTTGAGTTTGAGACGTAAATCCCATTGTACTCGTCCATAACCTTTATCTAAGTCTTCCTGTCCAAATTGAGTGGGATTTTTTTCGCCTATTAAAGACATGAGAAAATACATTATTTCCAATAGGGTTGTTTTTCCTTGCCCATTTTTGGACATCAATAAGAAAAGATTACAGGGTTGATCTTGGGCATCGGTAAAGTCAATTTGATAAAAGCCTTCCCGAAAAGGGCCTATATTGTCTACCGTTAACCAAAGCGGTTCAAAGGCCTCTATTAAAAATTCTTCTTTAATCATTTTGTTTTATGAAATCATTAACTCATTAGCGATGGGGTAATTGGCTATTTTCAGGCCTGTTTTGGATAGAATGCTGATGATCATGATTGAACTGATTTACGCTGATCTTGATCAGCGTAAATCATGACAATCAGCATGTCAGGCAAAAGTTTTTGCGCGCAAAAACTTTTGCCTGTCATATCTGCGTTCTATCAAAATTATTCCACTCTAAACGTACTAAACCCAATCTGCCATTCTTCTGGATGGCTTAATAAATCTATCCAGGCAGGTAGGCGTAACAGATAAACTATATATTCCCCTTTTGGGAATTCGGTTACGGGTTGATCGATTGCGACTTTGCCACTGTCTTGCCATACGGGTACGGAACGGCCATCAAATAACACTAAACCATTTAACCCTGTCATAAAGTACAGTGATTGATCGGGGTAAGAGACGGCGATATATTGCTTTTCATTGGCGGGTAAGGCCGGTAAATTGACGCGCAGTTGTTCGCCAGCTTGATAAACATTTTGACTCGATATCATATCTGGGCTGCTATAAATTCTGGGACTTCTGGGCCTTCGGCTTGTCTGAAGATTTTAAGTCGCCTTATAATGTCTTTATAACGAAAACCGGCTAATCTTCCCATTGCTTAATGACTGACCACTAATAGATAATCAAATATATCGGGTATTTGTTTCAATGACATCATCTTTTCTCTTTTAGTACGCGCTTCAATTAATTTTCGGGCGACATCTCTTGCAATTTCTAATGTCTCTGCAACAGTGCGTCCTTGCGCAACTAAACCTTGTATGTCTTCTGAAGTCGCTAAATAGAGGCCTTCTGGTAATTTTTCTATGTGAAGCTTGATTAATTGTTCCATTGCTTAATCGTTAATGGGTAATTTTTTAAATTGGGTAAGGATAAGTCACGAAAGTGAAAGTTCGCGAGAATGCTTGATATAAATTCAAAATACGCCATGATGTTCTCTAAATCAAGCCATTTGTGCAACAACTTGTTGCACATTTAGCCCGATGTTTTTTCACTTTTTTTAATAGTCTTCAGTAAGGCATAAGCATCATCTATTGTCAGTTCATTCGATTGTTTGAGGGCCGAAATGATTTCTTGTGCGATGCTATTTTCATATTTTTGTTGTGGTTTTGCTTTCCAATTAGTACAGCTAATTACTGGGATAAACGAATAGCTCATTGATATGATTGGGTTTATTCGTTTATCCCCGTCATCCGCTGTACTACTCTATCCCCGTCATCCGCTGTACTACTCTATCCCCGTCATCCGCTGTACTACTCTATCCCCGTCATCCGCTGTACTACTATTAATGGGTTTTATTTGCACTGTCTAACAGGGTTTGAAATTCCATTATCGTTTGACACTGAACGGCTGTCATCAAGAGCATATCTAATACGGTTTCATTCACAATGAACTCTAATTGTTGCTCAAACTCTTGACGAAGGGAGAGTTCTGGTTGAAATCGAAGATCCACAACCTTTAAGATATTATCACGGGATTTATTTAACTCGCCTTGGGCACGAAGGCGACGCATCATCGGCGTATCTAGTAATAAATCCTCATTCTCGATCAATCTTTCTAACATATTAAGCACCTCTTTATCTTCCAGAAGTAAGAGCATTTCGGCGAGTAACCGCTTTTGCATCTCAAATTTTGGGAGGGTTTTCACCATTTCAACCACTTTGGGCAATAACGTTTCGGGTTTGGTGATTTGGGTTTGTCCAATTAAACCGAGTAAACTGGGTTTATCCAGTTCAACTAATTCTTCGGCTTTCATTTTCCATAAATGAATCACTTTGTATTGCCAAGTTAATGTGATTCCGCCGCTTGGATTAGTGATTTCGTGAATCCCTGTATCATCGATTCCTGCACCTTTACCGACATAAAAAACGACACTGTATAATTCCATGTCTTGGAATTTGAGTGCCAGACGTGATAGTGAATCTAATTCACGTAAAGGCATCGGTATTTGACTGCGTCTGCCTTGAAACTCAATATGTAAGACGATAGTGCGTCCATCTGCTAATTTGACGGTAAAAATTTCATCGGCCCGAACCGGATCGGGTTTGGCATATAACTCAATATTGTGTGGTGTGACAGAATCTACTTCACTTTCAAGAAGCCATGTCGCAAAATCATCAATAAAAGTCGTCACTAATCGTTTTAAAGGACTGTCTGTTGTTGCCATAATATACTACCTTTAAAATGTCGTTTTCACAATCAGAATATGTGGGTTTGTCATAGCGTTGTTTTATTTATACTTAGCGCGGTGACAAACTTTCAGGCAAAAGTTTTTAATGAGGATGGTGGGCAACAAAAACACGTTACCCACCCTACATAAAAGCCTTAAAAATCTGTTCTTGCGTGATACATCATTATTTTTCTTCGCTGAATTATAAAAGTTGTTTATTCGATATTAGGTTGTGATTTATGTTAAGTACTTTGAAACTTCGTTCGCGTAGCTCATTATGGGCCGATAAACGAATAATGAGTACAACGAATGACGTGGATAAACGAATAAGGCGCATTTCCCAGCGTTCTATCCTATAATTTAAAGCAATCACGATTGTATTGATAACTGATAACTGACAACGTTCTATTTGATTTTGGCTTATACCATTAGTACAGCGGATCAGGGGATTGAACGGATTGCTGAGGGGGATTATTTTTGTTCATTATATTATAAAGAGACGCGATGCATCGCGTCTCTACGAATAATCCGTTCAATCCCCAAAAATCCGTTGTACTATACTATTATTAGATAATGAACACTTAACAATAATCCCTCAGGAGTATCCTTTTATGAAACACACTAAACGGGGCAGTTGTTGGCAGATGCCTTCAATCCAATACCCCTTTATATACCTACTATTCATGCTGATATTCGGTTGGCAGTCTCAAATACTGGCGGCCGATATCATTAGCACTGAGGAGAGGAAAATTATTTGATAAAAAATCGACAATTATTTGATAAGGAATCAAGAACTTATCAAATTAATAATCTTGGGAATTAATTGATAACAATAATCAAAAAGAACTTATTAGCAAACAATTGATAAACATACATTAGAGACATGAGTGTAAATAAAGTTAAATTATGACAAATTTTGAATATATTAAACGTTTAAAAAAAACAGATTTGCAAAACGAAATTGAATTGCCTGAATTAATAACACAACGAAGGATGCGTGTATTAAAAGGTGATTTTCAATATTTTTGCTATCATTACTTTCCTCATCATATCTTTGGTGAAACTTCTGAATCGCAGAAATTATTTTTTGCGCGCTTTCCACAACTTATCTCTTCAAAAGAAGGATGTATTGAATGGTTCATTGCGCCACGCGGAGAAGCAAAAACAACACTGTTGACTAAATTGAGTCCTATTTGGATAACCGTTTTAGGTTTGTTAGAATCGGAAAAAATTCAAGAAGAAATTGATTTTCAATCCAAGATACCCTTTATTGATTATATAATTCTATTGGGCGCTGAAACAAGTTTTCCAACAAAACTTGTGGAAATTATAAAAAATGAATTGCTATTTAATCCGCTTTTAAAAAGAGATTTTCCTGAAATAACAGAAAAAGGTGAATTATGGAATAAAGGCGAAATTATTACAAAAAATGGTGTCAAAATTGAGGCTTTTGGTGCGGAACAAGCAATAAGAGGGACTTTTCATGGCTCCTCTCGTCCCAAGTTGTTACTTGGCGATGATTTAATTACTGACAAAGAAGCAAAAAGCCCAACAGAACGAGATAATAGGTGGGATTGGTATCAGAAAGCTATTGCATACCTTGGCCCACCTGATGGCTCTGTTAAAGCTATTAATGTTGCAACGGTGTTAAACAGCGATGATCCTGTAAGTCGAGCAAAGCATGCGTTAGGACATGTTGTTCATCACAGTAAAGCTGTTTTAAAATTGCCCGTGAGAATGGATTTGTGGGAAAAATGTGAAGAGATAATGAGAAATGATGATATGCTTTTTACAGAAAAAAGCAAAGAAACCGTTTTAGAAATAAAAGATTATCCTTCTTACAAATTTTATATAAAAAACAAAAAGCAAATGGATAAAGGGGCAATTACGTCTTGGCCTTCTGTGCGTTCATTATATGAACTCATGCGAAAGCGTGCTGATAACAGAAAGGGATTTGATACAGAGATGCAAGGCGAACCCAGATCGGATAATGAAAGGGTATTTATTAATATGAAGTACTGGGTACAAGCTAATGAACGATGGATAATTTTTGGTGCTTGTGATCCGAGTATGGGCAAGAATGAAAAAAGTCATCCTTCTTCCATTGTCATCGGTGGGTTAGACAAAAAGTCGAATAAGCTTCATATATTAGAAGCAGAGATTAAGAGACGAGTCCCGTCAAAATTGCTGAATGATTTGATTAAATTGCAAAAAAAGTATCAGTGCAAAACGATTGCTTTTGAAAATGTAAACGCCTATGAATACATGCGCCTAACATTTAGAAAAGAAGCTAGCCAAGAAGGGATAATCTTACCGTTAAAGGGCGTGCCCGTTAACATTCCTAAAGAAACAAGAATTGAAAGTCTTGAGCCTTACATTTGTGGCTTAGACCCGCAAATTTTGTTTCATTCCAGCCAATCTCAATTGTTGGATGAATTGAACGATTGGCCCGAAAAGCAGCCCCACCATGACTATGATGGTTTGGATGCTTTATATTTATTATTCACAATAGCAATTCAACACAACTGTTTTCAAAAAGTATGGATAAAGGGCAAATTACATTCCAGTCAATTCAAGCAAAGACCTATTAACTGGAATGGTTATTAGATTACGGCAGATCTGCCGTAATTTTTTGATTAAGAATATTTAATCAGAAAATTATTGGCAGCCCCTGATAAATTTTTTATGATTTGTGAATTACTGAACAGCTTTTCTTGTGTTTGACTATAATCCTGATTTAGAACAGCTTTGCTATAGACTATTTGCGTTATGACGATTTCAATGTTTAATACTGTTGGAGTAAGATTAATATTTGTAGTTTGTAAAAATATTGCCAAATCAATTTTGCCTTCATTGCTTTCATATATGTTCCATTGTTTGAAAGCATTTTGAAGTTCACTAGAAATCATCGCATTAGCCGATTCTAATTCAGTAGTTACAAAACCATCTTGCCAATATTTCCAAGTTATCCTGCCATCAAACGACAATAAATATTTTGTTAAAGTACCACTTGGTAAAATCTCCAAAATATTGATACTTTCACTCACTAATTCTAAATTAGTGTCTTTGGTTATTTGACTGATACTATTGGTGGTAACAGCGTAAAAATTGCCCACAGGATAATTAATAATATCACTAGAACTGAGTTGTGGGGGGGTAAAATTACTGTTCCATCTGACAAAATCAGAAAATCTAAAATCATCTATATAACCCCAAAAATCTGTAGCATCCCAAGCAGAGGTGTGTTTCCCGATTTTGAAACTTTGAATTCCAGTCGGGTTTAAACCTGATGCTGTGATTTCTAAATTACCGTCCAAATATATTTTGGCATTACCAGCAGTATAGGTCATAGCTACATGGTACCAAACGTTATTTGATAATATTGTTGTGCCCGAAGCGTCTGCACTGTGACCCCAAAAGTACAATTTTGTTCGATATGTTCCAAGTCCAAAATTTAGTCCTGTCCCCTCCCCTTCTTGAGCAACAATGACTCTTGAGGTGTTGATATCTATGAATTTGACCCAAAAGTCAATTGTTCTATCGCTTGTCCCGTTTGGAAAATCGCTTGGCACTAAATCTAAATAAGCGTTGTTACCTGAGAAGAAAATTGAACTATATCCAAATTTTGATGTCGTTATCGAATGTTTAATATCGCCTACAGGTGTTATTAATTTTGGAATCCCCCCCCCTGTGGAAATATCATTGAAAATTTGTGAATTGTCATTCGGATCTTCAGCTATTAAAAACACCGTATTATTATCATTTTCTGGGGAAATCATCATTTCCCCGTTTAATTGTAAATTACCAGACAAAATTTTAGTATTGTCACTATTTTGCTGGTAGTTATTTTCATCGTTGAATGGCAGATTGTGAGATTGAGAAGAAATAACAGTGCTTTTATAAACGCCTATTATTTCTTCTGTTTGTATTTGGACTTCTCCATTGTTTTGGATATTTTTGAACAAAATTTGCTTTGTAAATAAATTTTTCCATTTTGTTCCATCATAGGATTTAAGAGTTTGCAGGTTGTTATCAAAGTATATCTTGCCCGTTTGAGGAACTGGTTGTTCTGTAGGTATTAGATTGAGCGAATTGATCAAATTAAGCACATCAGGAACGCCAAGCTCTATCTTTATCCACCCTGTGCTGCCACCTATAAAGTAGAAACGTAAAAAATAATTTTTATGAATAATGATATTCGTATTAATGCCTTCTATAGTGATCCTATTTGATTTGTAAAGTGAGTTTGGTAAAATATAAAAATTCAAATTCAAAACCGGAAATAATTAAATTAACTATGTTGACTCTAGAACAGATTATAGACACAAACTCAGATT
>QNEL01000395.1 GCA_003645185.1 Candidatus Parabeggiatoa sp. nov. 3 | reverse complement strand
TCTGTAAATTTATCGGGTGCCAATAGTAACAGCAAAAAATTTTGAGGTCTAGGGGTCATGAGCCAAAAAATTGAAATGGGTTTTCACTGATGGTGTCAATAGGCCCCAAAATTTTTAGAAAACATATAAAAATCAAATCGTTATCATTTTTTTGCCAATGACAAATTTTTTTTGAGTTCAGAATGAATTTGAATTACTAATTAATAAATTGTAATGACTAATTTCTATTTCCAATTATTTATCCCCAGTGATAGTAGTACAACTGATCAGGGGATTGAACGGATTGGTGCAAAAATGCCCAAAAGTTCTGTACTCCGATTGGCAATATAGTACAACTGATCTGGGGATATCACTCCTTGGTTGTAAGCGGTTTTGATGAGATTGTAGAAACGCGAGGCATCGCGTTTTTACCCGCTGAATCTTGATGCTCAAGTTTTGAATCTGATCAATAATAACGAATGTTTGATTAGAGCATGGTAGTACTCAGTTCAAATCCTTTTTTATATACAATCCTTGTAGTTACGGTTTAAATCCTTTTTTATATCAACAATCCTTATAGTGATTGGCCTTAGAAAAAACGTGATCATCAACTAAATAGAAATCTCCCTTGCACCAATCCGATCACTCCCCTGATCCGTTGTACTAAACAGCAATAGATAGAAACAAAGAACCAATACAATAAATTTCCCCTTTTTTCTGACTTTTTGATCAAAATCTTGAGGTTCAGGTACGCTTTTGACTCGAATCATAATCGCCTTTGTTGTTCCTCGTACATCACCCAACGGGGCCAAAATGGATCGTCAGGCGGTAGGGTTTTTATCAGTTGTTGATAGACACTTTGATGACTCACCACTGAACCACTTCGCATAAGCTCAGTAGCCGCTTCAATTGCCTGTTCTGCCTCTACTGAGCGTGCTTGCTTTAAACCAAATATTTCCGAAATCAGCCAGCCCGTCGCATCACCCTGTTTTGCCCAAGGCCATTCTTCAACGGTAACATTTTGTTTATCAAGGTAAAAATGAAATAAGCGATCCGTCTCTGGGTTAAATTCCGGTTCCACAGAGGCCAAAATCAACGGCGCATGGGTTCCGGCAATGATTTGCACGGCCATATCTTCATGTAAGTGACGCACTACTCTGAGCAAGGCGGGAAGTATCCGACGTTGCCATTGAGGATGAAGGTGGGCTTCTACTTCATCTAACAATAAGACCATCTGATGTGCTGGTGTTTGTTGCAAAATCTCACAGGCCTTAAGATGTTCACTCCATGCCCAAACCATCAGATACGCCAATGCAATAATGCGTTTCATACCCGCTGACAGATGCAGCAGGGGAACCTCACCATACTGAAATAGAATAGTCGGAATCTCTCTCACATCTTCTAGCGACAGTCGAACCGTTTTATCGGAGGGTTTGATCACATCATTTTGCGGCGATAGTTCAACCAAAACGTCAGTTAATCTCTCAAAAATTTCCGTTTCTCGTGATTGCCACCGTAACCAGTCGGCAAGTAAACCATTGCTAAGAATCCTTTTGCCTTCTGATAAACCCTCCCAAATCGTTTGGTTTGAAAAATGAAAGGCATTTGAAGGGGCCGTTGATTCAAGACGGTTTAAGCTTCGAGCGGTATCCCAAACAGAAAATCCGCCATCGGCACGCGCATAAATGATTAAACAGGGCATTAAAGGATGATTATCGCTTTTCCATTGCTGCGTTTTGGCATCAAAATGACTGGCTATTTCGATCAAAGGTTCTGTTTTGAAGGTATAATGGATTTGGGGAAGATCAGCGTGGTGTTTAGAAGGCTCTTTAAGCATTCGATAACGCGGTAAGGCTGGCAATCCTGCCCAATTCCCCGTCAAAAGCCACCATACGATATCAAGCACAAACGTTTTGCCTAAGCTGTTATCTCCTGTTAAGAGATTTAGGCGACTATTGAAGTTGATCTCCAATCTTTCAACGGGCCCAACGTGTTTTAATAACAGTTTTTTCAGCATCGTTATTCATTCTCATGTCGAGGGCGAATTTCCAAAAAGCATCGCATCGCAAAATAACAGGAACGAAAATAACCGCAAAATAAATTTTGCACTCCAATAACCGCAAAATAAATTTTGCACGAAAATAACCGCAAAATAAATTTGGAACGAAAACAGAAAGCAAATTTGCTTTGATATCGTTTTCGTTATCAGTAGAGACGCGATGCTCGCGTCTCTATAATATGAGGCGAAACAGAGACGCGAAGCATCGCGTCTCTACGATTACATACGCAAAGCTTTCTGCAACCGCTGAACTGACACAGGATAAGCGGTTTTCAATTCTGGTGCAAACAATGAGACGCGCAATTCTTCTAGCATCCACCGAAATTCGGTTAATTTGGGATCGAGTTCTTCGCTTTCTGCGCGCCGTTGCCAATACGTTTCCCATAAGGGAGCCAGTTGTTCGGCTTTTTTGGCATCCTTTTGTGGATCGTGATCGAGTCTGTCTAGGCGCAATTGGATCGCTTTGAGATAGCGGGGGATGTGTTTCAGTTGTTCTAAGGCAACTTGTTTTACAAAACCGTCGTAGATTAAATGTTTGAGGTGTTGTTTGATTTCGGGTAGGGTGGTGCTGCGCTTTGACAGTTTCTGGAGTTGTTGCGTGAGTTGATGGTATTCTTCTAGCACTTTTGCCAATTGGGTAGCGTATTCATACGCGGCTGGCATTAACCGTTGTTTCCCTTCCGTTAAACGTTGTTCAAATTCATTGTCGTTGCTGGGGTTGGGTTCGCTTAAAAACAGGCTGTCGACTATCGCCATTAGCATGTCTGTTTTTAATTGTTGGCAGTTGCCTATCTTCATATATTGTAAGCACAGTTTGTGATCAATGGGCATTTGCTTTAGTAGCTTTTGGGTGGGGAGGTTCAGGAGAAATAACCGTCTGAGCCCTTTGTGCCCTTCTTGTACAGCGGTGTTGGGGTTGTCTAATACGCGCAAAGCGACGTGGGTTTCTTGATCAATCAGGGTGGGGAAGCCTTGCATTAAAACGCCGTTGATTTCAATTAAGACACTGGCGGGTAAATCGCCAAAATCCCAAACAGTGATATTGTCGCGTTCTAAATCGCTTTCAGAAGCGACTTCGCGCCGACATTCTGTGCTGGCATAGTCACTCCAGTTTTGTTGTAAGACGCTTAAATCACGCCCTTGATCTAAAATACCACTTTGTTCTGTTGTTTCTTTCCCCTTGCCCTCCTCTTTCTTCTCTTCCCTTTCGCCTTGTTCGATTAACCGAAAATTCATTAACATATGTGGGGGAAGGGTTTCTAGGTTCCAGGCATCTGAGGGTATCGGGTTGCCTAGACGACGATGGCAGTAGCGGGTTAAGACTTCTAATAAAGAGCTTTTGGGATATTCTAGGAAGCTGCCGCCTTCGCGGAAGGTTATCGTTGAATTGGGCAGCGTTTCTAGGGCATCGCGTGCGACATCGGGTACAGGTACAAACGATTTTCGCAGGGCTTTTGGCATACTTCGCAGTAAGGCGATGATTTTGTCTTCTAATAAACCGGGTACTAGCCATTCAAAAGGTTGCGGTGAGAGTTGATTTAATAGGGCTAGGGGTATGTCTACTGTGACGCCATCGCGTTCATGCCCTGGTTCAAAATGGTAAGTGAGCGGTAAGTCTACGCCGCCCCAATCGATCATATCTGGAAAGGCGTGGGGAGTGATGCTTTTCCCGCCGTGTTTCATTAAGTCTTCGCGGCTTAAAAACAGTCGTTTTGGATTGTCGCGTTCGGCTTCCTGCCGCCATTTTTCAAAGGCTTTTCCGCTGTAAATCCCTTCGGGAATCCGTGCGTCATAAAAAGCGTAGATTTGTTCTTCATCTACCAGAATATCTTGGCGACGGGATTTATGTTCTAGTATTTCAATGTCGTTGAACAGTTCGCGGTTGTGTTGGAAAAAGGCCGCTTTGCTGCTGTATTCGCCTTCAACTAAGGCGTTGCGAATGAATATATCCCTTGATAATATAGGGTCTATGGGGCCGTAGTTGATTTTGCGTTTGGCAACTATGGTTAAGCCGTATAAGGTGACTTTTTCAAAGGCACCGACTTGGGCGCGGCGTTTTTCCCAATGGGGTTCAAAGTAATAGTGTTGGCATAGATTGCCGGCCACTTGTTCTATCCAATCGGGGTTGAGTTTTGCAATACAGCGGGCGTATAGGCGGCTGGTTTCGACTAATTCGGCGGCCATGATCCATTTGGGTTGTTTTTTAAATAGACTGGAACCGGGGAAGAGGTAGAGTTTGATATTGCGTGTGCCTAAATATTCTTCTGGCGTAAACCCTTTTTTGGCTGAACTGGGTTTCTTGTCGCTGGTTTTTTTATCACTCTCCGTTTTGAAGGCGATATTGCCTAATAACCCGCTGAGCAAGGCGCGGTGGATTTCATCGAAACTGCCTTCGATTTGGTTGACTTGCCAATTGGCTTCTCTGATTAAGGTGTAGAGTTGTTGATGGATATCGTGCCATTCGCGCATTCTGATATAAGATAAGAAGTGTTCGCGGCATAGCTGTCGTAATTTGTTTTTGGAGAGGTGTTTGGCATTTTCTTGGAAGAAATCCCAGAGTTTTAAATAGCTTAAAAAGTCTGAATTGTCGTCTGCAAAACGCTGTTGTTTGCTATCAGCGGCTTGTTGTGCGTCCATTGGGCGTTCACGCGGTTCTTGAATGCTTAAGGCGCTGGCGATGATCAAGACTTCATGTAAACAATTTTCTTCTTTGGCGGCTAAAATCATGCGGCCAATACGCGGATCGATGGGCATTTTGAAAAGCTGTTTGCCAATTTCTGTCAGTTGTCGTTCGTCATTGACGGCACCCAATTCGATTAATAAGGTAAAACCGTCATTAATCATTTTGGCAGTTGGCGGATCAACAAAGGGGAATTCGTGGATATCGCCTAAGTGTAAGGCGAGCATTTGTAAAATGACGGCGGCAAGTGAGGTGCGTAAGATTTCAGGGTCGGTAAATTCGGGCCGCTGATCATAATCGTCACCAGAATAGAGGCGAATACAGATGCCCGGGGCTATGCGTCCACAACGGCCTTTGCGTTGATCGGCGCTGGAGCGGGCTATTTTTTCAATCGGTAAACGTTGGACTTTGTTGCGAATGCTATAACGACTGATACGCGCTAATCCGGGATCGATGACGGCTTTTATTCTGGGTACGGTTAATGAGGTTTCGGCCACATTGGTGGCTAAGACAATCCGTCGTTGATTGCCGGGCGAAAAGACGCGATTTTGTTCAGCGCCTGATAGGCGAGCATACAGGGGCACGATTTCGGTGTTGAGCAAACGATGTTTGCGTAAGGCTTCAGCTGTTTCGCGGATATCGCGTTCGCTGGCTAGGAAGATCAAGATGTCTGTATCATTATGGATTTCATCGACGGCATCTATAATGCCTTGTATCATGTCGCGTTCTTCTTCTTCATCGCCTTGGAGGGGCCGATAACGCACTTCTACGGGATAGGTGCGCCCTGAGACTTCAATGACTGGGGCATTATCGAAATGGGCTGAAAATTGTTGCGTGTCGATGGTGGCTGATGTGATAATCAGTTTTAAATCGGGCCGTTTGGGTAGCAGTTGTTTGATATAGCCTAATAAGAAGTCTATGTTGAGGCTGCGTTCATGGGCTTCGTCAATGATTAGGGTGTCGTAAGCATTTAAAAAACGATCTCCTTGTGTTTCGGCTAATAAAATCCCGTCTGTCATGAATTTGATATAACTGTCGGCGCTTAAACGATCTGTAAAACGCACTTTGTAACCGACTGTGTGTCCAAGGGGGCTGTCAAGTTCACTGGCTACCCGCATGGCGATGGTGCGAGCTGCGATTCGGCGGGGTTGGGTACAGCCTATCATGCCGGCAACGCCGCGCCCTAGTGATAAACAGATTTTGGGTAATTGTGTGGTTTTGCCAGAGCCGGTTTCGCCGGCGACGATGACGATTTGATTGGCGGCTATTGCCGCGGCAATATCGTCTCGACGCTGACTGACGGGCAGCTCCTCTGGAAATTGGGGCGTTGGTAAATTGATGGCGCGACGTTGACGTTTTTTGAGGGATTTTTCAATCTCGGCGGATAAGGTGTTAAAAACGTTGGCCTCAATTTTTTGCCCCTTTTTGAGTTGCGATTTGAGGTAACGAATGCGGTTTTGTAAGCGGTATTGATCGCAGCGCATGACATCGGTGCAGATTGTGTTTAGGGTGTTTAATTCTTTGATGTTCATGTTGATTGAGTTGATTAATTATTTGATAGAATACTGATATGTCACGCAAAAGTGTTTGCGTGACATACTGATTGCCATGATTTAGGCAGAACTTTATAACGCAAAAGACGCAAAAGACGCAAGAGGCGCAAGAGAGATTTCTTCAAAGAACTTCTATTAGCGTCAAAGCGCGTTTATTAATTTCGATATCAATCGTAACTACGATCAAAAAACTTGATGTGCTCTATTAATTTAAATTAACAACGAGATTTAGGGCCTTTGGGTTGGATCACTGTCGCCACAATCTCAAACATTCTCTCTAAATCAAGCTAAACGCTTGCCCACCCTCCCTATCCTTAAAAACAGATCACACAAAACTATAATTTTTTAAGTTTCTCAAACTGTGTTAGCCAGTTATTAAAGTGGGCGCATTGTTTCCGTATGCCTGGTATTCCTATAGCTTCAGCAATGACTTTGCCCATGACAACCTTTCGATATTGACTATTTAACGTTTTAAGCCGTTTAGCTGGTGATTTCAGCGGATCATCATTTATTTCTTCCGGGTTTTTGTACTCCTCAATGATTTTCAAAATCTGCAAAATATCTATCTTGGATTTTTCTGCCAGGATGTTTGCATCGCTGAAGAGTAATGCTTCAAATTCATGCATTTCGATATAAGGGATAAAGCGGTTTTCTGAATCAAATTGAGAAAACGTTTTCACGATAGCCTCATGAGTCGCTACCTCAAGCCACTCGGCTTTATGGCTGGCTGTCAGAGTCGCCCCATTTCGTATTTGTTGGTCAACCTCCTTTTTACCAGGCCACATAGAATCGATCCTAAAATAATCGAACATCGTTGAGATATAGGTGTCGTCTCGTTGTTTAAGAAAGTGACCAATCTCGTTTTTCACCCTATCGAAACGTATGTTGCCGCCTTTATGACCCGGTTTTCCTATTAATGCCGAATAAAGATATATCCCCTGAGTTGCCATCTGTGGAGCCAGCACATCACGCACGAAGCTTTGTTCTGTTTGCCCTTCTACTATAATATAGATTTCAATATTATTCATAGACTGGTCCACCGGTAATAATGTTTTTACGCCAAAGTTCACCCATCGAATAATCTTCAAGCCAGTCAGAAAGTGCCTTTTTATTCAATCGTTTAAAAAGAGATGCCCCTTTGCTTCTGTTCACGATAATAATATCTTCTGGTTCAAAATAATCGACT
>QNEL01000394.1 GCA_003645185.1 Candidatus Parabeggiatoa sp. nov. 3 | reverse complement strand
CAAATCTACACAGCTGATTTTAATTCATAACTTATTGACTGATGTTACGCACTCAACTTCTGTGTCTATTCAAACACTTAAAAATTTGAATTTCTATTTTTAAATTTATTTTTAAAATCAATAGTTTAGACCACTACAGAATTATCAATAATCCTGTCTAACGAGCAAGCTAAGCCGCGCCGTCTTTTTCAAAGCGGCTTCAGCGCAAAGTTAGGTTATTTGTTTTAGGCCAAATTCATGATTAAACTAATCAAAATGAAGTATTCTTATCCCTGTTTAGAAATATAGTCTTGTAACAAGCTGAACAAAAATAACGTTTCTTTTTTAAATTCATGTAAGACAAATAAAGTTTCCAAGACACGAAAAATGTTCTTGGGTTCTATATGATATTCGACTACTATGTCTGTCCCCCCATTTCGTTGATAAAACAACGAGCGACAGGCTACCGCCTTGTATGGTGTATATTGATTATCAAATAAATTATTCCCTTGTTGATCAGTGATTTCTGTGACGACACACCGTATTTCTACGTTTTCTACGTCATAAATATTTTCGAGTTTTGTAGTGAACCATTGGCCGTATTTCAATATGCTCGTTGCTTCACCAATGACTTTACCTGATTCATCTATAATTTTCTCAAGTTTTATCCAATCAGGCAAACGCATCCATTTGAGTTTCTGTTCAAAATCAGTCCAAAGTGAGAAAACAGTATTGACATCTGATGAGAATGATTTTTTTACTTTTACTTTCATAAGTACATGTCACGTCTAATATTCAAGCTAAGCAGCATGGCCTTTTTCGCCACTGCTTCAACACAAAGTTAGACTTTTTGTTGTGTTTTAATTTGAGCCAGCTTTATGATTAAAGCAACTACTCTGACCCCTTGATTTGAATTCGGCTTAAATCTGTTATTTGAAAATTATCAATTCATCTCTTGATCTAATCCAAGTTCTCTACGAATCCTTCTTTTCTCATGTTCTACATCTCCATCTTTTATATGATTAAGCAGATAAAGACCGACTTCATACCCAATGCGGCTTTTTAGGGAATACCTTTTATAGAGGAAAAGTACAAATTTAACAATTCCATAACCAATTACAAAAAATGATGCTGTTCCTATAATGATAAATGTTAGCACACCCCACAAAAAGCCAAATTGAAACCCAATTCCGGCGACGCACAACCCCAACGCGACTGTGAGCATAAAGTGCAGCATATCGAAAATAGATACCATGTTGTAGCCTTTTTTAAAAATTACCTAACGCCAAAGCTAAGCCGTGCAGCCTTTTTTGCCACGGCCTCAGCGCAAAATTAGGCTATTTGTTTTATTTGAATTTGCACGAGCTTGCCCCTTTTATGACAAGCTGTATAACGGCATAAATGCTTCCAAACACTTTTTCTATGTCATCAATCGTTGATCGTGTGACTTCTTGCGTAAATTGAGTCTCATGCAATTTCCCAAATTGCCAGAGTTCTCCGTCAGTCACAATACCATAGACTGGATAGTCGGGCTGTTCGTTCAATTTTTGAGCGGCAACGAGTTCAGCTAAACATTCTCCCCAGCCTTTAGTGAAATCATTTTGCTTTGCTTCAACAACTAATACCAGTGGCAGTCCAAATACGTTTTTACCAAGCTTTGATCGACTGGCAATGATATAATCAGGTGTGCCTGATAATGTTGCATCAGCCACAATGGATTTATGACTCCACAGGGAATAGCCACTGACAATGTGCCGAGAGGCTTCTAAAAGAAGCGGATAAATCACATTTTCACATCGAGAGGCTTCTGAGCTAAACACATCAAAATAGGCAGTTGTAAATTTGAAGTTCTCAAGAAATCTCTCGGAAGGGGCTTTAGGCATGATGTCAATAAAATGTTCCTCACAAGCCGTAATCTGATACGCTGTTTGGACTTCAGCAGGAGATTTAAAATCTGTAAATGCCATGCGTTTTTTCTCCAACTCTCTTTTTCAGTTATCAGTTAACCGTTATCAAAACCTTGATATCCAGTATGTTCAAGGCCAACTTATGTATCTGACAAACTATAGAACGCTGATATGTCACGATTGACATTGATTTTTTTAATCAGTGTTCATCATGATTATCATGATTAATCAGCGTTCTATCTATTTATAAAATCGGGTTATTCTAGCAGGAAAATCGAAAAACACCCAGAAGGATTTTAATGATTATAGACCTTCTTATCTTCTAAATTGCCTTGTTCGCAAGCATTAATCCAAATAGTGTTCATATTGGGTATTAATCAAACAAGCACGAAATTCATCGTAATTTTGAATGATCTTGCACATTTCTTGCGGCAATATTTTTTGATGGTTGCTTAATATTTCAATGGGTTCTACCCCTAAAAACTCAAATATCCGCTTGTTATAGTCAATAACCGTTGCTTGTTGATCAGCCAACAAGTAATCCTCATACTTGACAGCGAGCAGAGGATGATCTTGTAATACCGCAAGTATCCGATTTTCGTTTTCACGTTCTGTTTCAAGAATCTTTAAATAACCTATCATATGGTCTATATCAATACTTACCTTTTGTACTGTCTGCTTTTTTTCCGTTTTTGCTACTCGTGTCTTGTTCAAAAATATCATTGACAAATAACGACGCAAAAGGTTTTCTCGATACAGATATATAATAGCAATATCCTTATTGGATATAAGGAAATTTTCTGCTTTTGTGAGTTGATAATGGAGAAAAAAATCTTTAGTACCAATGCTTTTGACGTTTTTCCGTCTTTTTAAGTTGATTGGTTTCCCTGTTCTGATATGAGAATAAACCGAGTAGAACTGCGCGGCATAAAATAAAGTTCTGCTACTATAGAAAGCCTCCAAATACTCAGTGACAGACCACGGACAAATTTTACATTTCATATACCACTTATAAGGAATGATTGTCTTGGTTAACACTTCCCCATAGTTAACGACATTTGGATGCCAGTTTAAGACATTCGCCAAGTAATTGCTACCACTGCGACCACTGGTTAAAATGACGTGACGGTTGATCTGATTTTTGTTCATAATAGAAGAAGGATTCAGAACACCTAAATATTCAATATTTTCAGTTATTTAACATGATTTACTGATTTTTTCGTTAATTAATAATTAACAGATGCGATTAACAAAGTTTCCCTTCGGTTCACACACAGTTGTTGATCGTAGGGAAGGGCACATTCCCAAAAAAAGGGTCATTATCAATCTGCACCAAAGCAAAATAACATGCATTCCAATCAGGCCGTCGCAAAATTTATTTTGCGTTTTTTGGAATGCAAAATTTATTTTGCGTCTTTTGGAATGCCTGTTATTTTGCGTCTTTTGGAATGCCTGTTATTTTGCGTCTTTTGGAATGCCTGTTATTTTGCGTCTTTGCTCTTGATTGAGATTAATAATGACCCTTTTTTTGGGAATGCGCCCCGTAGGGAAACAATCCACACAAACAATTCTCCCCAACTTTGTACTCACAAACCTGAAAAATCATAAGCAGTTTGCGTGGTGAGTCGGAGAGCCTAACATTATTTTCAATTCCTATTTGAGTGCTACAATTTAGGCCGTATTGAGGCAGGCTTAAATCCAAGAAGCAAATCATTGTATGTTAAAATAGTTACTAAATCCATGCACTGGAAAAATGGGGAACTCATAAAGGATGCTGGGCAACAGGGTTGCCCTTTCACAAAATACCGTAATGCTATGGATATTGGAGCGTTCCTACAGTTATTATATGTAACAGGAAGTAAATACACCCAGAAGGATTTTAATTATTATAGACATTCCGATCTAAATTACCTTCACTCTTAGCAATGATCACGGTTGCCGCAGCATCGCCAGTGACGTTGACAGCAGTACGCATCATGTCTAAAAGTCGATCTACGCCAATAATCAAAGCAATTCCTTCAACGGGTAAGCCAACTTGATTGAGTACCATTGCCAACATGATCAATCCAACGCCAGGTACACCGGCTGTGCCCACTGATGCAAGCGTGGCTGTCAAAATCACGAGGAGATAATCGACTAAACCTAAATCAATACCGTACACGTTAGCAATAAACACCGTGGCAACCCCTTGCATAATCGCGGTGCCGTCCATGTTAATCGTTGCGCCTAAAGGAATGGTAAACGAGGCCACTGAATTATCAACCCCCAGTTTGTTTTCGGCATTTTCAATATTGATCGGAATAGTGGCATTACTGCTGGCGGTACTGAATGCAAAGATTTGTACGCCTCGCATTTTTTTAAAAAATCTCCAGACATTCAAGCCTGACAGGAGTTTGATCAAAATAGAGTAGCTCACCAAAGCATGGATGAGCAAAGCGGCAACAACTACCATAAAATAGCTCATCAAGGGTTTAAACACTTCAAATCCTTGTAAAGCAAAGGTTTTCGCAATTAAACAAAAAACACCAATTGGCGCAAACATGATCACAATCATGACAATTTGCATGATGATAGCATTATAATCATTAAATTGCTGTTCAATGCGTCTCCCCGATTCACCAGCCATAACAATCGCAATACCAAACAATATGGAAAAAACGATCAATGGCAACATTTGCCCTTCTGCCATCGCTTCAATGGGATTATTGGGAATTAGGTTGATAATGGTTTCAGCAATTGAAGGACTTTCCTTTGCTGTAAATTCTTGATCGGTTGTGGAAGACAGATTAAAGCCTTCTCCAGGTGCAACGATTACCGCTAAGCTCAGTGCAAGGGTGATAGCGAGTGCTGTTGTACCCAAGTAAAACAGTAAAGCCTTCCCCCCTAAGCGGCCTAACTTTTTAATATCGCCCAAGGCCGCGACACCACAAACCAATGAAACAAAAACCAGCGGTACAACCAACATTTTCAACAAATTGATAAAGATTTTACCAATCACATGGAAAACGTCGCCAACCAGAAAATCTTTGACAAAGCTGATTTCCATGAAAAAGAGATTGAGTATGCCACCTAAAATCCCGCCGAAAAGCATGGCGAGTAAGATGGTTGTCGTCAAATTTTTTGAATTCATTTAATAGCCTCATAAAATGTACAAACTTGAGTGTTAGGTTGATATTAGGCACTAGGGTAGGGTGTTGACTGAGAGGTTTTTTTGATCTGTATTTTTCATGCTGTTTTTATTTATTTTATTCCACCCCAGGTGGAACCTGGGGTTCTAGGGTAGTAAAGTGGGAAACACAGGTTTGCGTGGGGGATTGCCTCTACAAAAACAATCGATGCTATAGGGCAATCCATAAAATGACTCTCATTTCTTGATTTGAATCAATCCCAATGATCCCACTGCCGAACTGTTCAATCATTTTTAATGACACCAGGATTTCGGATTTGAGCTTTCACCTTTCTGTTCTACCTGTCAAAACTAAGTTGACCATGGGCGAGAAGTGTGTCAGGGCTTTTGGTATCAACTTCATGACTTTTGGCGGCCAAACCATATACGGGAAAAAAGCTTATCTTTTAGTATAAACTGATGGTACGCCCACCCGGCGACATGCAGAACAATTAAGCCCGTCAGGATGGAAGCAATAATGCCATGCGCGAGACGAGGTGGAAACTCATCAAAGCTGGCTGGCAATGTGCCAACCCCTTCAAACAGAATTTCTGGTAGCCCAGCCATGATGGAAATACCAATACCACTGAGAGCCATTACGATAACGGCCAGATATAACAGATAGTGAACAATAATACCCAGCTTATCCAGCAAGGCATTTCCTGTTTGAGCATGAGGTGGTTTTTGGGTAAAAAGACGTACCAAAAAACGCACAACCATCGTAATAAGAATAACCATTCCAGCCGTCATATGTGCTTTCAAACCAAACAGTTTTTCCTCGCTTGTATTTGGTGTTTCCTGTAGCACAAATGTACCCGTAAATAACGCGGCCAATAAAAGAATCGCAATAAACCAGTGTAAAGTAATCAATACATTACTGTATTTTGTAGTTTGAGTCATTTTTTATCCTCTTCAGAAGTTTACCAATTTGGAGTTGAATCCCATTTTATTTATCTTTAAAAAAAGACAGAAACCAAGTTTTCCCAAAAAACTGGGTTTCTCATAACCTGCTTGTCAATCAAAATGGGTATAATTTAATTTGACTTTGTCAAAGTACACCTAAATTTTTCTGATTATAACGACTTTTGGGGAGGTTCGCCCTTTCTTGCGACGTTCAAAGTTCAAAGCCCCATTCTGTGTCCCCAAAATTCGTTACAATCAGAAATATCAGATTAATTCCGGCCCCTCATAATCCTTATTGGGATCATCAGGATCAGCCTTGATCTCTTCGCGCCGTTTGTAGACACGTTTTTGCATCGCATCCCCCTTAACGGGAATCGTCATTTCTCCAAACAGCACTTGTTTCAGCAACTTAAAACCAAACTTTAATAAGGCCACATCATCGGTTTTCAGTTCGTCAATTTCTCCGGTAGTTAAATCGTAAACGTCAGAAAATCCATCACTTTGTATAAATCCTCTGAAACTATCAAGGTTATAACAGACCATAAAAAAGAATTGAAAACTACGCGGTGAAGGCTTACCTATAGCGGCCCCCGCTGAGCGTTTTTTCAAAATAATCTGTCGCCATTCATGGTTAATCTCATCATAGAGATCGACACCTTGCTCTTGACGAAATTGATCAACTGTCAAGCTATGAGGCTCATTATGACCGAGACAATGATCTTCCTTGATTAAAAAATAAGCCTGTTCATCGGTAGGCGAATCCTGTTTACGCATCGCCATTAAGCCCAGTGCATAATACCGACAAACCGTTGGGCGATCTTCATAGACACTACAACCCTCTTCATGGAGAAACGGACAAGCAAGATTATCATCAGCAGTACGAATCTTGACCCCCGGCATCCCATCTGCGTCTATTTCATAAGGGACAGTGTATTGTGCTAAAAATTCATTAGAAGTCAGTTCAAGGCGTTTAGTGAGGCGTAAAATGTCATAAGGCGTGAGTAAAATATCAATACGCTTACAACATTCATTAAAACAAGCAATGTCTTTATGACAACGAAATTGGATAGTATCTTGTAATGAGAGTTTGACCGGTTGAAGAGGACTGTCAAAGGGCATGTTTTCTAAAGGCGAATCGCTCATGGGAAATTCTTAATCGTTAGGTAGGACATAAAAATCAGTTCAATTTTATTTTCCCCCTAGAATCAAACGATCTGGGGGAAGAGAGGTTATACTCAACGAGGTGATAAACTTAACTAACTTTTTTTAAAAATGAGTTTAGGGAATTGTAGGGTGGGTAACGTGTTTTTGTTGCCCACCATCTTAAATGTAGGGTGGGTAACGTGTTTTTGTTGCCCACCATCCTCATTAAAAAGTGTATTTCACGCAAAAGTTGCGCGCAACTTTTGCGTGAAATGGTGGGTAACGTGTTTTTGTTGCCCACCATCTTAAATGTAGGGTGGGTAACGTGTTTTTGTTGCCCACCATCTTAAATGTAGGGTGGGTAACGT
>QNEL01000393.1 GCA_003645185.1 Candidatus Parabeggiatoa sp. nov. 3 | reverse complement strand
TGGTAATGTAATCCACTGCACCCAGTTCAAAACCTTTTACTTGTTCCTGAGTTTCTGTCAATCCGGTTATAAAAATGATTGGGATATCTTGAGTCTCTGGATCAGATTTGAGTTGTTGACAGAGTTCAAAACCGTCAAGATTGGGCATAAGAATATCTAATAAGATTAACTGGGGATGTCCTTTCTTGACTCGATTAATCGCTTTGTGACTATCTGAAGTCGATAAGACTTTGTATCCGGCTTCGGTTAATAGATCACATAATAAACTGAGGTGTTTAGTCTCATCGTCAATAATTAAAATGGTGCCCATTTTTTTTCCAGCGTTCACATACCTTTTTTGAGATGTCATTCCTGGTTGCACTCCTCATCGTTATACATAAGTCGCTTTGTATTAAACTAAGTACTGAAGCATAAATAAACAGGTATTTTCATTGAGTTTCCCCTTTATACTTAGCGCGGTAACAAACTTCGCTTTAAGTTTAATGAAGATGGTGGGCTTTAAAAACCCGTAGGGAGCCCTACCTACATAAGATGGTGGGCAACAAAAACACGTTACCCACCCTACATAAAAGAAAATACCTGAAAACTTGTGCTTCAGTACTTATCTGAGGTATGCGCTAGCACTCCAGAAATGTGATGTTAAACAACCGCTAAGTTGCCTTTGCTTTCTAACCACGTTTTCCGATCATTGGCCCGTTTTTTCGCGAGCAACATATTCATCATGCTTTCAGTTTCTTCTGGCTCTTCTAGTGTGAGTTGAATTAATCGCCGCGTTTCGGTAGCCATAGTGGTTTCGCGCAGTTGTAAAGGGTTCATTTCACCTAATCCTTTAAATCGTTGGACATTTATATGTCCGCGTTTTTTTTCGGCGGTAATGCGATCTAAAATGCCTTTTTTTTCTTCCTCATTTAAGGCGTAGTAAAGGGTGTTGCCAATATCAATACGATAAAGGGGGGGCGTGGCAATATAGACATGCCCTTCGGCTACGACTTTTTGAAAGTGTTTGACAAATAAGGCACATAATAGGGTGGCAATGTGTGCGCCGTCTGAGTCGGCATCGGCCAGTATGCAGACTTTGCCATAACGTAGGCCGTCTAAATTGTCAGTACCGGGATCGATACCGAGTGCGACGGCAATGTCATGGACTTCTTGTGATGCCAGCACTTGATTCGTATCGACTTCCCAAGTGTTGAGAATTTTGCCGCGTAGGGGCATGACGGCTTGAAAAGTCCTATCACGCGCTTGTTTACAGGAGCCGCCGGCACTGTCGCCTTCTACTAAAAAGAGTTCGGTGCGCTTGACATCTTGTAGGGAACAATCCGCCAGTTTTCCGGGTAAAGTGGGGCCTGTGGTGGCTTTTTTGCGAACCACTTTTTTATCGGCGCGAAGGCGTTTTTGGGCATGCATTATCACCAGTTCGGCAATTTTTTCGCCAATTTCAACGTGTTGATTGAGCCAATGGCCGAAGGCATCGCGCACTACGCCGGAGACAAAGGCGGCGCAAGCACGCGAGGAGAGTCGTTCTTTGGTTTGTCCAGAAAATTGGGGTTCTTCTAATTTGACGGATAGGATGTAGGCGCATCGTTCCCAGACATCTTCAGGTGCTAATTTGACTCCCCGTGGTAGCAAGTTGCGGTAGTCGCAAAATTCGCGCATGGCTTCTAATAAACCACTGCGTAGGCCGTTGACGTGGGTACCGCCTTGTGTGGTGGGAATGAGGTTGACATAGCTTTCTGTCAGGAGTTCGCCTTCAGGAATCCACATGAGGGCATAGTCTACGGCTTCTGTTGTGCCTTCAAAGTGGCCTATAAATGGGGTATCGGGTAAGCTGTCTATATCGCCTAGATTGTCTAGCAGGTAGGTTGTTAGGCCATTTTTATAATGCCATTCTTGTTTTTCTCCGGTGTTTTCATCTTTAAAGCTGATCGTGAGGCCGGCACAGAGTACGGCTTTCGCACGTAACAGGTGAGTCAGACGGGGGAGTGAATAACGTATGGTGTCAAAATATTTTGGATTGGGCCAAAATCGAAGCGTGGTACCGGTGTTACGCTTGCCGACGTTGCCTTTTAGGGTTAATTCTTCTGTTTTGTCGCCATTGGCAAATGACATTTGATATAACTTGCCGTTGCGTTTAATGGTGACTTCTAAATGACTGGAAAGGGCATTGACGACGGATACGCCGACACCATGTAATCCTCCTGAAAATTGGTAATTTTTTGTTGAAAATTTGCCGCCGGCATGTAAACGGGTGAGGATGACTTCTACCCCACTCACCCCTTCTTCAGGATGGGTATCAACGGGCATACCGCGCCCATTGTCGCGCACACTTATAGAGTTATCGGGGTGTAAAATGACTTCAATCTGGTTAGCGTGTCCGGCGATAGCTTCATCAACACTGTTATCGATGACTTCTTGAGCGAGATGATTAGGCCGGGTGGTATCGGTATACATGCCAGGTCGTTTACGCACTGGTTCCAGTCCGGTTAAGACTTCTATATCAGCAGCGTCGTAAGTTTTACTCATAAAATCTCCCTAATGCTTTGATCAACATGTCGCCTATATTTAGGCCAGTTTGTGTAGAGACGCGATGCTTCGCGTCTCTATATATAAAATCTCCCTAATGCTTTGATCAACATGTCGCCTATATTTAGGCCTGTGTACAAAGATTTATCATAGAGTACAGCGGATTAGCGGAATTAACGGATACGTTTATTGGTAACATTGAGCCAATCCGGGAATGAAGTTAATCCGTTGTACTATTGAGTGGCTTTAATCAATTCCGGTAGCATTTTGTCAAGATGCGCTTTGATATCGCTAATGGCTTGATCTGTTGCTTTTTTTAATACGACTTCCAATCGTTTTTGAACAATGTGTTCAATTTGTTGCTCAAGTGCCTTAGCTTGAAGTTCATTTAGGAGAGGGGGCAATTCGTTTTTTGCGGGCACTTCCTTGCCTAAGACAACGACATCCTTTAATACGGGTAATTCAATGGTTTTCGTTGTTTTCATATCAATTTATCATTTGTAGGGTGGGCTTTGTTATTATTAGTTGCCCACCCGTTTTTCTAACGATTAATTTTATGGACTTTTAATAAAGCCTTTCTCTCTTGATAAAAGCGATAACGTGTTCTACCTGCCTCACGCGCTATAGGCGTGTCATCAACAATTTCAGCAATGCGCTTAAACTGTTCAAAAAACGGGGGCACGGTTTCAGTTAGGTTAATTAAGACTTCCATATCGGGACAAACTTGTGCGTTGTAGCCGATGCGTATTGGGGCTGTTGATGAAACATCTGGGTAAATATCGTGCGGTAAAAAGCTGTCTTCTTTGAATACCCATAAGAGTTTATCAAATTTTTCAGCATCGATTATAGAATTAGTCTGAATGTAAATCGGGTAGCCTTGATGCCAAGCTTTGTCAGCTAATTGGCAAGCGAGACGATTCTTTTCTTGTCTCGAACGTGTGTGCAATATGTAAAAATTAACTTGGGGCATGGTAATTGATGAGCAGTCAAGTCGTTCGTTTTGTTCTATGCGTGTTCTATGCGCTGTATAAAAACGGTTGTCTCAATTAAAAAATAATTGACTTTAGCATCACTGATAACTGATAACTGATCAATCTATTTTTGTGCTGAGTATAACAGGGGGAGTGGCCACATTGTTATACATTTCTTTACTGCGTTCAATAAGATATTGCGTCAACAGCGGTACAGGCCGTCCAGTAGCCCCTTTTTCCTTTTTAGCGGTCAACCATGCTGTTCCAGCAATATCTAAATGTGCCCAGTGGCATTTTTTGATAAAACGCGATAAGAAACAAGCCGCTGTAATCGTACCGCCCTCACGTCCGCCAATATTGGCCACATCAGCAAAGCGACTGTCGAGTTCTTCTTGGTACTCTTCCCACAAGGGTAATTTCCATGCTCTATCACCACTGTATTTGCCGGCATTCAGTAAATCATTGGTTAAAGGGTGATGGTTACCCAGCAATCCATGGGCATGTTTACCCAAGGCCACAACACACGCACCTGTCAAGGTGGCAATGTCAATCATCACTTCGGGTTTATACTGCTTCTCAGCGTAAGTCAGTGCATCACACAGAATAAGGCGGCCTTCAGCATCTGTATTTAAAATCTCTATTGTTTGGCCCGAGAAGCTAGTCACAATATCGCCGGGCTTTGTTGCATTACTACTCAGTAAATTTTCTACTGTGGGAATAATACCAACTACATTTAAGGGTAATTCCAATTCGACAACGGCTAACATTGTACCCAGCACTGCGGCAGCACCACACATATCAAACTTCATCTGATCCATGTCTTTTGCAGGTTTGATGGAAATACCACCTGAATCAAAAGTAACCCCTTTACCCACAAGGACAAAAGTGGCATCATTCTTTTTGCCATTCCAATATTCTAAAATAATCAGATGGGGGGGTTGTTTACTTCCTTTGGCAACAGCGAGTAGGGCATTCATACCCTCTTTTTCCAGATCGGCTTGATCAAGTACTTGACAAGTTAGCTCGTTTTCATGATTTATGCACAGCGCTTTGGCTTGTTCAACTAAATAGGCAGGCGTACAGATATTACTTGGCAGATTGCCTAAATCTTTTGCCAGTTTAACACCTTCTGCAATTTTTTCAGCTTCACGACAAGCGGATTCAGCAAGCCTTAATTCACGGCGCGATGCGACACTAAAAACCAGTTTACGCAAGGGCCGCCGCATGTCCTCTTTTGTGTTTTTACTCTTCAGTTCATTAAACTCGTACAAACTGGCATGCGCTGTTTCAACCGCTTGACGAATACGCCATGCCGTGTCATGACTACGCACATTCAATTCAGTCAAATAACACACGGCTTCCATGGAACCTGTTTCATGCAATGTGCGTATGGCTTTTGCGATGACTTTACGATATTGAGTCTCACCTAATTCACGTTCATGCCCGCAACCAACCAGTAAAATACGATCAGCTAACGTGCCTCGCACATTGTGCAAGAGTAAAGTTTGGCCTATTTTGCCTTCCAAATCTCCCCGACGCAAAATAAAAGAAAGATGTCCTTTACTGACATCATCAATTTCTTGAGCGACATCAGATAAACGACGATGTTCATAAACACCGACAACGACACAGGCAGTGCGTTGTTTTGCGGGATGACCACTTTTTATACTAAATTTCATGCAAATCCCCTTGTTTTTGTATTAGAATATCATTTTTTTGACTCAATTATATAATCAGTATATCGAAAACCTTTTTAATGCTCTTTGTAGGGTGGGTAAGCGGGCCATCAAAAATCCGTTTTTTCCCCCAATACTTGCGCCCGCTTGCCCACCATTTGACAACATAAAACCTTTTATATTGAATGGATTTTCGATATACTGATAAGACAAAAATGGCCGTCGCAAAATAAATTGCGCCTACGCAAAATAAATTTGAAAATCTCGCCGAAGCAAAATAAATTTGGAACGAAAAAATAACGCAAAATAAATTTTGCACTCCAAGATAACGCAAAATAAATTTATAACGAAAAAATAACGCAAAATAAATTTTGCACTCCAAGATAACGAAAAAATAACGCAAAATAAATTTTGCACTCCAAGATAACGCAAAATAAATTTGGAACGAAAAGCGGGCCGCAAAATGAATTTTGCACTCCAAGATAACGCAAAATAAATTTATAACGAAAAAATAACGCAAAATAAATTTTGAACGAAAATCTTAAAAGCGCAATTTATGGCGATGCTAAGTATACCTACGAAGTTTAATAAAATAGGGTGATAAATGCTAACGACAAGGATTGCATAAGAAAGGATTAAAGCAAAACATTACCGCGATATTTTCTCAATAAACCGATAATGACAGGGATTGTATATAATAATCGAATTTAACCTTTACCCCGATCTTTTCCCTTAAAACCTAATGACAAGAATTTTATAAATTGTTATAAAATCCTTTAAATTTGTGATGTTTTTTTTAATCTCACGCTTTGAGCAAAAGCGCAAAGGTGCCAAGAAGTCATTGTGTTTTACATCTTAGCGCGAAGCGTGAGAAAATAATTCTCTGAATATCTATATATAATACAAGGTTAAACAGAACATTGCCACGATCTTCTCCCGTCATATACAATCACACAAAGTGTGGAGATAGCAATACACCCGTTTATTCTTATGATCACCCATCACACAAAGATAATGGAGTCTTTTTTGATTATTAGCCGTTACTTATTTCGTGAAATATTATACATTTTACTTGCCTTAACAGCATTATTGGTATTGATTTATATCAGTCACCGATTTATGCGGTATTTAGTACAAGCCTCAATAGGCGATTTACCAGCACAGTTTATTTTTCAATTATTAGCTTTACGCTTATTAAGCGATTTGATGCTGATTTTGCCCTTGGGATTTTTTTTAGCCCTTTTGTTAGCCTTGGGGCGATTGTATAAAGATAATGAAATCACGGCAATGGCGGCCTGTGGTATTGGTGTGCCGGTCAACAGTATTATCAGCTTTGGAGTCATTTTTGCCGTTATCATTGGTATATTATCTTTATTACTCGCCCCTTGGGCTGAACGTCAACGGGGACTTTTACAAGTCCAATTGAAAACGATGGCAGAAGTCGGTGGCATAGCCGCTGGACGCTTTAGAGAGTTTAATCATGGCAACGGCATTTTTTATGTGGAAACGATTGATTCTGACACAATGCACACACTATTTGTACAAGTTAATTTGGCGCATAAACAGATCGTTATGGTAGCCAAACAAGGTTATCAATTAGTGCAAGCGGAAGAATTATATTTAGTATTAATTGATGGGCATCGTTATGAAAGTCGGCCTGGCAGTTTAAGTTATGTCATCACTGAATTTGCAGAGCATCGCATTAGAATTCCTAAACGTCTTGATGCGCTGCCAAGTGGCAAACGGGAGGCCCTGCCTACCCATCTACTTTGGTTTACATCAGAAGCTTCACTACAAGCCGAATTACAATGGCGTTTATCTTTACCGTTATCAGTCATTTTATTGGCGGCCCTAGCCATACCCTTGTCTTACACTACGCCGCGTCAAGGACATTACGCCAAAATCTTATTTGGCATTCTCATTTATTTGATTTATAACAATTTGCTGAATGTGGCCAAAAAATGGGTAGAACATGGCGATGTGCCGCCTTGGATAGGCGTATGGTGGGTACATCTTGGCCTATTGCTCATTATATTAGTTTTGTTTTATTTACCCGTCTTGAAAAACCGGTTTCTTTCACGAAATCCTCCTAATTCCGCTCTTTCAAAGGGAGATGCACCTAAAATGGTTTAAATCCCAGCCCCTTTTTCAAAGCTTATCTTTACCCACAAGTAGAGACATTATTGAAAAATAAGTCATAAACTTTTCTGATTATAACGGATTTTGGGGAGGGCGAACACGCAGGTTCGCCCCTACAAGATGCGTAGGGGCGAACCTGCGTGTTCGCCCTTTCTTGCGACGTTCAAAGCCCCATTATTTCTAGGTGTCC
>QNEL01000392.1 GCA_003645185.1 Candidatus Parabeggiatoa sp. nov. 3 | reverse complement strand
TTGAGACGCGAGCATCGCGTCTCTACAATTGCTGTGCCGGCGAGCTAGAGACGCGAGGTTGAGACGCGAGCATCGCGTCTCTACAATTGCTGTGCCGGCGAGCTAGAGACGCGAGGTTGAGACACGAGCATCGCGTCTCTACAATTGCTGTGCCGGCAAGCTAGAGACGCGAGGTTGAGACGCGAGGTAGAGACGCGAGCATCGCGTCTCTACAATTGCTGTGCCGGCAAGCTAGAGACGCGAGGTTGAGACGCGAGGTAGAGACGCGAGCATCGCGTCTCTACAATTGCTGTGCCGGCGAGCTAGAGACGCGAGGTTGAGACGCGAGGTTGAGACGCGAGCATCGCGTCTCTACAATTGCTGTGCCGGCGAGCTAGAGACGCGAGGTTGAGACGCGAGCATCGCGTCTCTACAATTCTGTGCCAGCGATGTAGAACAATCAATCATTTCGACACCGGCGAGGTAAATACTTATTATCCATGCCATTCGGGTAACCTGGGCTACATGTCCAACTGTTCGAGTAGGGTTCATAACTTAATCGAATCGTTTTCCCGCTTAGCTGAGAATCCTCTTCAAGCAGAGTAGCTTGGAAGTAGAAATCAACATCATTTGAAACAATATTTGCAAATAGTGATTCTGAAGTGGGCTTGATAGATGCGATGTCAGGTGGAAAAACACCCATTGAAGCATAATATTCTTCGGCTGGGCTTTTTAGATCGTCTAATAAGTTGACCGTTTGTGCGACTTGAACCTTATTAGAGTAATCAACAAAAGCGGGTATGGCAACAGCGGCTAAGATGCCAATGATGAGCATAGCCGGTATGATAACAATCGCTATTATCATGAAGGGAGAACGCGCACGGACTCCGGGAAAGGCGTTAATCACAATCGTATCGGCAATCTGATCATGTAAACAACGTCGCGATTTTTGGAAAATCATGAGCGGATCGAGTAATGCGATAATGCCTCCAATGAGTGGAATATTGCTGAGTAATGCGATGGGGAAAAAACGCAAGAAGATAATCCGTAATAATCCGACACGATTGCCATCTGTACGCACAATTTTGATCAACATGATGCGTTTGCCAATCGTTTGTCCATTGCGATGGAGCCAAATCAAGTTGACGACAAAAATCGCTATCATAATGAGGCTTAGAAATAACATCAAGACCCCCCCTATGAGCCCATTTTCGCTCTCTTCTAGGTTTTCAATATTGACTCCCATAAAAAGAGCCGCAAAAACGAAGAACATAAAGGGAATGATGAAGATGAAACCATCTGCTAAGTGAGCCACCAAACGGGTACCGCGCCCTGCGAGTTCTCCAGAGTCATTTTCACTCATAACCTCTGTCATTTGTGCTGTAGGCGGTTTGTAAGGTGATTGTTCATCATCAGATTTTGAGGGGTATTCTTGATTAGTCATGTTTGAGTCCTTAATGATTTTAGTTATGATGATTTTTGGGAGGGCGAACACGCAGGTTCGCCCCTACAAGATTTGGCGTAGCTCTTTTGAAACTTACAATCGCCACAAGGTAATCTTTTCTGGTACGCTTTGACGCGGTAATACGCCTTTGACATCAATCACAATGCCGGTGCCTTGATCTAATAGGCTTTGCAGCCATGTCCAACCGGCTTCTATAAACGCTTGATGTGGTACGGCTAACACTATACATTGGGCTTTTTGTAAACTTTGTTTAGACTGTAAGACTATGGCATGATCACGCATCACTTCTTGAACATCAACGACGGGATCATGCACTTGCACTTTGACACCCTGCTTTTGCAATGTTTGGACTATATCTATTACGCGGGTATTGCGTAAATCTGACACATTTTCTTTAAAGGATAAGCCTAATAGGGTAACGGTACTTTCGGCTACCAGATAACCTTGACGGCTTAATTGCTCTAATACGTGTATTGCAATAAATTCGCCCATACTATCATTTAGGTGACGGGCGGCTGAAATGATTTGAGGTGTATAGCCTAGTTGTTCCGCTTTATGACTTAAATAATAAGGATCAATACCGATACAATGCCCGCCAACTAAGCCGGGGGTAAAGGGTAAAAAGTTCCATTTTGTGCCTGCTGCGGCTAAGACATCAGCAGTATCTATGCCCATCCTATTGAAAATCATCGCTAATTCATTTATAAAAGCGATATTGATATCACGTTGGACATTTTCAATCACTTTACTGGCTTCTGCAATTTTAATGCTAGGTGCCCTGTGTACACCGGCCGTGACAACTGATTCATATACTTGGGCTATAATCTCTAAGGTTTGAGCATCGTATCCTGATACCACTTTGATGATATTGGTGAAGTGATGGGTTTTATCTCCCGGATTGATGCGTTCTGGAGAATAACCTACCGTAAAATCAAGGCCACAGCGTAAACCGGATTGTCTTTCTAAAACGGGTACACACGCTTCTTCCGTCGCGCCGGGATAAACGGTGGATTCATAAACGACAATATCGCCGCCTTTTAACTGACTTCCAACCGTTTTAGACGCTTTTAAAACGGGTAACAGATTGGGTTGTTTCTGTTCATCGACTGGCGTGGGTACAGCAATAATTTGAAAATCGGCTTGGCGTAAATCGGTAGGATTATCAGTCAAGTGAAGTGTGCAGCTTTGCAAGTCTTCTGGAGCCATTTCTTGCGTGCGATCATAGCCTTCATTCAATTCGGCAATACGCTGTGCTTCAATGTCGAAGCCGATCACGCGATCCTGTTTAGCAAACGCTACCGCGACGGGTAAACCGACGTAACCTAAACCAATAACCGATATTTTACGCTGATGTTTCATTGTGTTCCTCAATAGGTGCCTTGGGCCACGCTGACAATAACGCTTTTACCAAGGTGGCTAAAGGAATGGCAAAAAATACGCCCCAAATTCCCCAGATGCCACCAAAGACTAACACGGCTAAAATGATCGCGACGGGGTGTAAATTAACGGCCTCTGAAAATAACAAGGGCACTAAGACGTTACCATCTAGTGCCTGGAGAAACAAATAAGTGCCAACTACCCAAAAAAAGTCGGGCCCGACACCCCATTGAAAATAGGCCACTAAAACCACTGGCAAGGTGACGACGACGGCACCGACGTAAGGCACGATGACGGATAATCCAACCGCTACGGCGAGTAATGAGGCAAAATTCAAATTCAAGTAGGCAAAAGAAAAGTAGGCGACAGTGCCGACTAAAAAAATTTCATACACTTTACCACGCACATAATTGCCCATTTGTGAATCCATTTCTAGCCAAATTTTTTTGGCAACCGTATGATCATTAGGCAGAAAACCGATAAACCATTTAAATATCTTCCCTTTATCCTTCAGGAAAAAAAAGACTAACAGCGGTACTAAAATGGAGTACACCAGTAAAGTAATCACAGCCGCTATGGAAGACAATGAATAAGACAAGATGTTTTCGCCGAAATCTTGCACCTTTGAGTGTATTGAGGCAATAATGCCCTCAACTTGGGTAGCAGAGATAAGCGGATATTTTTCAGGGAGATCTTCTAGCAATTTTTGCCCTTTTACTACCATTCCGGGCAATTGTTGAACCAATTGTGTTAATTGGAATGAAATTAAGGGTAACAAGACAATGATAATAAACATCAATAACGCCACAAAGGTTGAATAAACCACAAAAACAGCCAAACTACGTGGAATATGCCAACGTTGTAAGCCTAGAATTAAACCATCTAGCAGGTAAGCAATGACGACACTGACCAGTAAAGGGGCCAATATTTTGTTCATCGTCATCAAAATGGTAAAACTCGTTACCAATAGGATTGCCAATAACACCGCTTGTGGATCGGAAAAATAGCGGTGAAACCATTTATTAATCACTTTAATCATCTTGCCTCACCTCACGAGAGCATTTTTGGTAATGTTGCAAAAAGAGCGCTTCTAGTTCCTCAATCACTTCAATTTTATCACGTCCTTGTATAATATGTTCAGTCATCAAGCGAGAAGTCTCATTAAGCAGGATCGCTTTATCAAGCATTGGGTAACTTTTTGAAAGACGCTTGATGGCAAGAATCACTGATTCGTTGGGGGGACGGGGTAATAATTCCGGTTCCGGTTTTGGTGAAGCTTTCGGAAGACGAGCGTGTAAAAACTCAGCAAAAGACAACAAGGTTTGTTGCTGATTTTTGGGTAATTGTTGAAAAATGCGCGATAAACGTTTGTTTTCTTTGTTTGTTGAATAAATTGTCATAGTCAAAAAATGGCTTATTGAACATGATCACGACAATAATGATGTGAGAATTTTAATAATTCTTCTATTGCCCTGAGGCGGAACTTTTGTTTTTGGTAAACAAAAGAAAATGGACGTTCTAACGGGGGTTCAAGACTGATTTTCTTGAGGAGGCCTAATTGCAAATCTTTATGAATAGCGGCATGTGATAAAACTGAAACACCCATATCGGCAGCTACAGCACCTTTAATGGCCTCTGAACTACCCAGTTCCATCACAATATTCAACTCTTCAACTGACAAGCCGGCTTGATTGAAATACTCAGTAATCACGTCACGGGTACCTGAACCTTCTTCACGAGAAATATAGGGATAAGTCACTAATTCGTTAACCGAAACCGCTTTGTGTGTTGCCAACGGATGGTTGGGTGGAATAATGGCAACCAATTGATCCAGACGACACAATTCGACGACTAAATTTTTATTATTCACCGGCGCCTCTACCATACCCAAGTCAATGGTATTGTTTTCCAGCATTGAGACAATTTCCTCGGTGTTAGAAACGCTTAGCCGAATATGCACATCAGGATATTTCATTTTAAAGTCGCCTAACAAAACGGGTAAGAGATATTCAGCAATAGTGGTACTGGCACCAATCATCAATACCCCGCTAATCTCCCCCGTCATTTCTTTAACGGTATTTTCCATCTGGACATAGTGTTCAAAAATCTTCTCCGCATACTCATAGACTTGCTTGCCCACTTCTGTGAGTGCAATGCGGTTATGAGTACGATCAAACAAGCGCGTATTGAAATATTCTTCCAATTGGCGAATTTGAAACGTCACGGCTGGCTGAGTCGTATGGAGGGCTTCTGCTGCCCTAGTAAAGCTCAGTAAACGGGCTACGGTATGAAAAACTTGCAAACGTCGGTCTGGCACAATGAGTTACCTCCTATATACGCACTGATCTATAGACTTTCAGAAAAATGTCGAGCGATAAAAACCTGACAGGTTTTCAAAACCTGTCAGGTTTGGGCCAAAATATTTATCTGAACTCCTATATGTACAGGACAAATTTTCACGCAAAAGTTTTTGCACTTTTGCGTGAAAAACATAATGATTTTATTTTGATATTAAATATTAAATATAGGGATGTAAATTCTTGCGAGCCCAGCATCTTGCTTGTCCACCATCTAGCGATCCCACCATCAATGGTAGGTTACGTTTTTTGTCCTGTACAAAGCGCAATGATGCCATGAAAATGATTTGAGAGATGAATGGGCCCATTTTCTTGTACGTCTAAAACGGCGCATCATAACACATTCCTAAATCCTAAAATGCCCACGTTATCATTTCTGGGCAACATTCGGTATTGCCCCTACATCATGTCATGATTGAATGTTCAAGGTTCAAATGGAACGCATAATGCTGGGCATGCGCGGGGATTGCCCCTACATCATGTCATGATTGAATGTTCAAGGTTCAAATGGAATTCATAACGTCATAGTCCGGTTGTTTGGTTCTAACCCCAGTCCACAATGAACGAGTATGAAAAACGGATGGTTCAAACTGTTGCCCTTCAACTTGTAAATGACGTTTCAGCACAAAATCAAATAACAGTGAATTATGTTCGCGCACTTGTGTTAGCACTTCAGCCTGTTCAGCAGTAATATACTGTTTTTCTTGTAGTAATTTTAAAGAAATCAGCGGTTCAATGCCTGGTAGCGGATAATCAGAACCATAGAGTAAACGCGGATGCCAATCACGACGAGTTATCAAGGTTTTAAGCGCATACACACGGTTGATCTGTGTCATGGCCGAAATGTCGCCAAATAATAACCTTTCATAACGAGAGTCATCCATCAAGCGCGAAAATAATTCAAAGTTATTCATATAAGGCCCATTTGGGCCTTTATCTATATCACGATTATGGCCTAATGACGCACAGTGGGCAATGATCACTTTTACCCCTTGATCTAAAGCCCGTCGCAAGGCTAAGGGATTACCATAAGCTTGCGAATTGGCCCCATGAACGGCATTTTCTTCGCCGCAATGACATAATAAAGGGATATCCCAATAGGCCATCGCTTTATAAAAACGATCACAGCGTTCAGAGGCCGGATCAATCCCCATCGCGGGTGGCAACCATTTTACGCCTCGCGCACCATCATGAACAGCTTGCTCTAAAGCTTCAACACAATCTGTTCGATAAGGATGAATTGAGGCTAACCATTCAAACGTATCTGGCGATTGTTGGCGAATACGTGCGGCGTACTCATTAGGGATATAAAAAGCCGTTTGCTCTGGCAAAGGTTCACCTTGCTCATTATAAGTGTAATCGAATGCCAACAGTACAAAACGTGAGCCGTACCCCCAGCGCAAACTTTTTAAGCGGGCAATAAACCCTTCATCGACTGATAAACCCTCAGTAGGGCAGGCCGCATTGAGATAAAAGCGAAACCTGACATAATGATTCAGCTTTAACAGATTCAAGAATTGAGGATTAATCCAAATCCCACTGTCTGTATCTCCCATGCCGAGTAAATGAACATGCCCATCCCACATTTGTGTGGTATCGATCCCTTCTTGGGCCGACAATATCACATCATGAGCAGCTAATTCAGATGGTAACTGACTGTTTAAACAGCTATTAAATAATCTATTGTTATCCGGCCAGTATTTGAAAAGGCTTCGCAGATTAAAATGATATATGGCGGAGCCTAATCCCAATACACCTAATAAACCAAGGAAATGACGACGTTGCATTAACATTAATTATATACTCTCTGTTTTGCTCGGAATAAAAAACAACTACAAGGATTTGATATAAGAAAGGATTGGTTTGTGAGTGTAACCCATCGTTTTGACAATTGAAACTTTGAAAGAATAAACAACTACAAAACGACAAAGATTAGATATTCAATGCGGATTTGATGGTGAGTATTACCGTCAAGAGTTCTGTTTTGATAACTGATTTCCCGATGCGTCGTTTTTGCGCGCAAAAACGTTTTAAGTGGAATTGATAATTGATAATTGATAACTTGAATCTGCGTTTTATAAGTAAGTACGCATAAATCTTTTAATATTTTCTGTATTTCACGCTAAAGTTTCGCTCCGCGAAACTTTAGCGTGAAATGGTGGGTAGCGTGTTTTTGCTGCCCACCAATTAAATCAATATTTCACGCTAAAGTTTCGCTCCGCGAAACTTTAGCGTGAAATGGGTGGGTAGCGTGTTTTTGCTGCCCACCAATTAAATCAATATTTCACGCTAAAGTTTCGCTCCGCGAAACTTTAGCGTGAAATGGG
>QNEL01000391.1 GCA_003645185.1 Candidatus Parabeggiatoa sp. nov. 3 | reverse complement strand
CTACACCCAATATTACTGTGGACTCTTGGGCGAACACACCGGTTCGCCCTTACACCAATATCACTGTAGGGGCAGACCTACGTGTCTGCCCTCTGTAGGGGCAGACCTACGTGTCTGCCCTCTGTAGGGGCAGACCTACGTGTCTGCCCTCTTGAAGTTCTCTGCGTAACATCAGTTAAGAAGTTGCGCGCAACTTCTTAAGTGAAACTGATAACTGATAACTGATAACTGAAATGGAAGATTTTTTGTGGCGAGCTTTGTTAGGAGGTTTAGGTGTGGCTATCATTGCCGGGCCTTTGGGTTGCTTTATCGTATGGCGACGCATGGCCTATTTTGGTGACACATTGGCTCATTCAGCCTTATTAGGCATCGCATTGGGTTTTTTACTCAACTTAAAACTGACTGTTCATTTAGAACAATTGACGCTGAGCAGTTTGTTGATGTTTAGCACCCTGATAGTCTGTCTTGCGATAGCTTTATTATTAGTCATATTGGAATCACAAAAACGCTTTGCGACTGATACCTTGTTAGGGATTTTAGCGCATAGTGCCTTATCTTTAGGACTTATCGCACTGGCTTTTTTGCAAGCTGAAGGATTACGGATTGATTTATATGCCTATCTTTTTGGCGATTTGTTAGCCATCACGCGCACTGATTTATATTGGATTTATGGCGGTGGCGGATTAATACTATTCGCTTTGGTTTTTATTTGGCAATCTTTGCTGTCCATAACCATTCATGAAGAATTGGCGCAAGTTGAAGGCGTATCAGTCGCTTGGATACGATTATTATTTATGTTAATGGTTGCCTTAGTGATTGCTATCGCTATGAAAATAGTCGGTATTTTATTAATCACTTCTATGTTAATTATTCCGCCCGCTGCGGCCCGTAGTTTTGCCAAAACACCAGAACAAATGGCCGTGTTAGCCAGTTTTCTAGGCGCTCTTGCTGTCTTTATCGGTTTAACCCTGTCTTGGCACTGGGACATACCCACAGGCCCAGCGGTAGTTGTCGCTGCGACTTTATTGTTTATCTTGACTTTTCTTTTGCCAAGAACCGCTAGATAGATTTATTTTATGATTCTCACTTAAAAGCGGGGGAGTGCCTTTTCAAACCCGATGAAATGGAAGGTGAATATCATATTATCGCCCACAAGGCTTAGCGTCTTAGAACGAAGCGTGAGAAAATAATTATTTGAATATTCTATAGAACGCTGATTAAACTGATGATCATGATTAACACTGATTTAAAATCAGCGTTTCACGCTTCAGTTTTTGCGCGCAAAAACTGAAGCGTGAACCGAAGGTCAGCTACGCTAAATATCAGCGTTCTATCTCTATCATATCACCCCACATTGCTTGTTTTAGACAAGATTTGACGAAAAAGCTGATCTAAAGTATCTGAATGGGCTATCTTCTTTTTTGGATAAGACAACGAGGATAATCTGGCCAATTCGTCTGTTATAAAATCCATAATGACGGGCGATGCGGTTTCAAAATCGGATTCATCGCTTTGTTTTTTGCGCTCTAGCAATGCCCTGATGGCCGTTTTGATAGTCACCTCTTTAACCGGTTCTAATAAAGTCTCAAATGACATGGGAACGATGTCCAATTCTGCCTCAATCCAGCGACAAGCTAATATCGGTCGTAGCACATAAAATATTTTTTTCAGGTTGATCAATTCGTTTTGTAAATGCTTTCGGACAGTCTTTTTAGCCAGATGTAAGTAATGATAATGACAGGCGGATGGTGAAAAATAGAGGGGTGCGAGCTTTCTGATCGGCTCAACTAAAGTGGGTTTTTCTTGGTAAACAATTGGCGAGTGTAACCATTCTAATAATACAGGATTTGATTTTCTTAACAATCTCAATGCTTTTCTGATATCCCACCCATTGATGTCAAGTAGCCCTTCTATAGGGCATTCAATGACTTCGCGTTTGTTATCAATCGATAAATACCATTCAGTGCGGTGGCTGTAAAAAAATCGGACATCAAAATCGCTATCTTGAGAGGGAATTCCCCAAGCTCGACTGCCTGATTCACAGCCAAAAAAAATGTTGATGTTGTTTTCTTGTTCGAGCGTTTGTAGGCGTTGTTGTATTTGTTTTTGCATGGGATTTAACCTGATTCTAACTGATTTTATTGATAGCTTATCAACACACCAACCCCCTTCGACAGTGAGACGCACGGCAGTGCGTCTCTACTTTTAAACGTCATCCAGATCAATTTCTTTTTCCTTCGTAGAGACGCGATGCCTCGCGTCTCTACAGATGGCATTGAGAAGTTTTTCTCAAACTCAATTATCTTTAGGTGTGACTTTAAATTCGCCTTTCTGTGCTGTGACATCAAATTCGATATTATTTAGGCTGATACCCATCGCTTTCAGTTGTTCTACCTTGAGTGCGCCGTTGATATCTAAACTATGTAGCATCTTGAGAGGTAAGGAAGCCGGTTCGTTAGAGGGCTTTGGTGGCGGTTCGTCTGATTTTTCGACGGGTAAATACCGATCAATGTCGATGTCGTTTACGTTTAGCTGGAAAGCTATCGCGGGTTGCTCAAAATGGTGTACTTTGAGATAGCCTTTTAACCAAGTGTCGTCTAGGTGTATTTTGATCGGTTCTAGCTGTACTTGGGATAAGCTGCCCTTTAACTGTGTTTCCAGTGCAAAACGTTTTAAAACGGCTGGATCGCTGGTTTCGGGTAGCGGTTGCCCTAAACGTTTAAGTAGTTTGCGCGGATCAAATGTGTTTATTTTCAATGAACCTTGCAATTTGGGATCGGTTAAAACCTGTTTTGCTGACAAGTTGCCAGTAAGGTAGGTTTGGCCGAATACTTTGAACTTTAAACTCCCTAATGTGAGTGTCTCTCTGGCTAAATTCAATTTGATTTGCTTGGTTTGGAGTTCCGTTTTATCAACCATGACACGTAAATTACTTACCTTGACTTGGTTAGGTGTCAGGCTAAAGTGGGTTTGGAAGGCGGCATGAGTCAGCGTTAAGGGGGGCGGTAAGTCTAAACGCGGTTGGCCTAAACGTTTCAGTACCTTCTGTGGGTTGAATGGCTTTAAATTCAGTTCAACTTGTGCCCTCATTTTGCTCAGGATTTTTTGTGCATTGATTTGCCCTTTGAGCGTTATGCCTAAAGCCTGAAGAGAAAAAGTTGGCAGTGCCAAGGTTTCTCTATTTAAATCAACATCAAGTCGAGGCAGTTTGAATTGGTTATCATCAAGACGCAGACGGAGATTTTTCACACGTATTTGGGTGCCTTGACGTACTTCAAATTGGGTGTTGAATGACACCGTTTTTAAAGGCAATACCTTTTCTTCAGGCAATGACTGAGGGGGAACAAGCTCTGCTTGTTCTAAATGCTTGACGAGAAGACGCGGATTGAAGGGTACGATAGTGATTTGCCCTCTCACCGTTGGCAGCGAAGAAAGCAGGTTTTGAATATTGACTTGGCTGTTCAGGTTGATGATACCAAAGGCCTGAAGTAACAACTGGTTAGCATTGAGCGTTTGTTGATTCAAGTCTATGTCGATTTGAGGCGTTTTAAAATAGTGCTCATCAACACGCAGTTCTAGATTTTTCACACTGACTTGAGTGGCTTCATGCACTTGAAATTCAGTTTCAAAAGCAGCTGTTTGTAAGGGCAATACGGTTTTATCTGGCAAAGTGGGAACAGTCGATAGCAATTCAAGGTATTCTAAACGCTTTAGCACTTGGCGCGGATTGAATGGCACTAGGGCGATTTTTCCCTCTACTGAGGGTTGTTTAAATAATTGGGTTACCTTTGCTTGCCCATTCAGATTCAAACCGATAGCTTGAAGTGATAAACTTTCTAAATTCAAGGTTTGTTCATCCAGATCAATATTTAATTGCGGTATTTTTAAGTGGTTGTCATCAACCATTAAGTGGAAATTCATGATGTTGATTCCAGTGAAACTGCCTTGAAACTGGGTTTTCAAGGCCACCGTTTTTAAAATTTTATCACTTGGTAAGACTTGTTGTATATTCAGTTGTTTGAGCAACTTTTGTGGTTTAAAGTCATGCAATTGAAGCTGCCCTGATAAGATAGGATCGGTTTGAAAATTCTGTACTTTTGCGTCAATTTTCAAACTAGCTTCCATCACTTTCGCGACTAATCCTGCAAGCGTCATGGTTTGTTGCTTCAAATCAATTTCAAGCGACTGGGTGTTGATTGATAAGGTTTGTTGACCAGTGGGAATTTGTTCACCTTCGACAGTCACTGTGAGTTGCAAGGGTTCGATCAGATAGTGTTGATTTTCTGGATTGAAGACGATTTGGGTATTGAAGTCTATTTGTCCGGTGAGTGTCGTGGGGCCACTGATATCGAGGGCAGTACCCAATTCAAAAGTCACGGGTTCTTTGAGTGCGGAGGTAGCGAGATTGAGATCGATAGCCGAAACGTTGATATTCACATCAGACAACACGTAGCGCGATTCGCTTTGTTGATCTTCCCAAACAATTTTAGCCTGTCTGAGTTCTAAACCGTCGATCTTAAATGCATCAAAGGGTGGTGCAGTTTCTTCTTTTGGCTTTTCTTCTCCCATAAGGGCCAGTAAATCATCCCAATTGGTTGTGCCATCCGCTTTGCGCGTCAAGTTCACTTCAACCCCTTCGATTAATACCTTATCGATTTCAACCTGTTCTGTTAACAAGGATAACAATTTAACCAGTACCCGTGTTTGAACAATTTTAGCAAACTCTGGTTGTTCAAAGCCGCTGGCATTCCCTAAACTGACTTCACCTAAATCCAATCCGAACCAAGGGAAAAAAGTGAGACTGATATCACCTTTAATCGTTAATGTTCTACCCGTTGTACTTTCAACTAGCTCCGCAATTTGCGGTTTATAGTCATTCAGATCAATAACAGATAAAATGAGAATAATCGCGATGAGTAGGATCGCTATGGTGGCACCCAAAAATTTGAGTAAGAATTTGAAAAGACGTCTCATAAAATAAGTTCTCCCTACCGCCTTTTTTCAAAGGGATTTTGTGCTTAGAGTGATTCTTGAATTCTTAAAGGAGGGATGGTTCAATTTCACGCAAAGGCGCAAAAATGCTAAATTATTAGCGTCTTTGCGTGAGATGAAAAAATTAAGGTAACTCCCAAAAAATAAAATACCCTAAATGTAGGTTGGAGTGAGCTTGCGAACTCCAACATCTCCCAAAAATATAAAATACCCTAAATGTAGGTTGGAGTGAGCTTGCGAACTCCAACATCTCCCAAAAAATTAAAATACCCTAAATGTAGGTTGGAGTGAGCTTGCGAACTCCAACATATCCCAAAAATATAAAATACCCTAAATGTAGGTTGGAGTGAGCTTGCGAACTCCAACATATCCCAAAAATATAAAATACCCTAAATGTAGGTTGGAGTGAGCTTGCGAACTCCAACATATCCCAAAAAATTAAAAATGATTCAATATTCCTCAGCACGACGGGCATCGCCTTTTACCATGTCAACAGGATAACGAGTTTCGTTGATTTGAATTTTAGCTTCTGCGGCCGTTATTAAATCAATATCCAGTTTATCGGCAATGCGAATCAGATAAATCAATATATCAGCTATTTCATGACTCACAGCTTGCTTTTTTTCAGGCGATAACTGGCGGCTTTGTTCCTCGCTTAACCATTGAAAATGTTCAACTAATTCAGCTGCTTCCGCAATCAATGCCATAGCCAGATTTTTAGGAGAATGGAACTGATCCCAGTCGCGCATCGCTGCAAACTCAGCTAGACGCTGACGTAATGTTTCAAGGTTTGTCATCATTTATCAATATCAATTACCAAAGGGGGCAAGCACAAGGGATTGCCCCTACTCCATCAATGGGGGAATGTCAATCTTTTTGAAAAAGCAAAAGGGGCAACCACAAGGGATTGCCCCTACATACGGACGTTTAGAATTTGACTGGTTTTTTAATCGTAAATTGCCGTAATACGCCAATACCAATCTTGCAAAGTCATTTGGACATGAATCGGATCACGCCCTAGTTCACCCAGTCTAATCGTGAAACGTGTTGGCGATTCAAAGAAGGCAAAACTGGTTGCGGCCCAAGGTTCGCCTTCGATGGCTTGTAAACGCTTCAGCATTTCATCTGCATCTATATCACCGGCCATCATTTCAGCGCCTTTTTTGAGCATATCTGGCATCCCTGGCAAAAAACCACCTGCCATCTGCTCGCTCTTCCATTTCAGGTTCTCTTTATGAACCTTGTTCACCTCACCAAAATCAACCAAGTTCTCAACAGCCGCCTTATCATTATTGTTCACGGCATCGTTGAGTTGATAAAGATGCACATACGGCCAAACCAAATAAGCCATAATGGCCAAAAAAATCAAAAAACTAAAATATCTCATTCCATTTTTCCTCTGATTTCAAAAAATAAATGTTGGGGCAATCCAGCGAAGCAAAATAAATTTGGCACGAAAATCGCTTTCGCAAAATAAATTTTGCACTCTATTATTAATTAGAAGACAACACCTGACGATCATTCAAGGGTTGTAAGGGCCGCGCATTGTGAGAATACACGGTTTGATATTGTGTCAATTGTTCAGCCGAAATAGACACGGGTTGCTTGAGTATCACCCATTTTACCCCTTCACTGCAAGGCGGTGTGGTTAAGGAACCTGTCAAGCTATAATAATGCTTTGAAGCGGGTAACAATTGCTTGATATCGATCTGGATATCATGCTGTTGAGGTTTTCCCGGCGTTTTAGGCATCACATTCCACAGGGTTTCAATCAATGGATTAGCCGTGTCGCCTTTTTCTAAGAAAACGGCAACGACTGCCAATTCCCCTTGAGCACTTTTATGCACCAGATGAACAATCATATCGGCCCGTTTGCCATTGACGGCCCCTTCGCTAGGGCTATGCGTATGAAATTGCAGCAATTGATAAACCTGTTCACCGATTTTCAGATTACCTGCTTTATCAGCAGACATCTTGATCGTGTGCCCATTGTTTTCAATCGTCAATGGAATCGGGCTGTAATTGAATTTCAAGGGGGGCAAATCAGCTTTAACACTGGAAGTGATATCAACTGGAGATTGTTGCGTACCCGTCGAACAGGCAGCGTAATCTTCAGACAAACTCCCCCAATGTTCTGGCCCCGTGTCGCCGTCGTAACCCCAATGTGTACTATGGCCCTTTTCTTCAACACAAGCACTCATTTGTAGACTAAGGGCAGCTAAGGTAGCTACCGCTAATTTTTTATAAGACATTCGTTTTCCTTAGGATTAATTGGTGGGCTTTAAAAACACGTTACCGGCCCACTACATGGATTAATTGGGGCAGGCAACAAAAAACCGTTACCGGCCCCCTACATTTTTGACATTGTTTAAATGGTGGGCAATAAAAACCCATTACCCACCCTACATTTTTTATGTATATACTCTTTTGGCAACCCCAGGTTGCCACCTGGGGCTATTCACATTTTCAGGCTAAAATTTCGCGGAGCGAAATTTTAGCCTGAAAACCCCTACGGGGTTGTGCTTTTTAATCTTTTTCTGATTGATT
>QNEL01000390.1 GCA_003645185.1 Candidatus Parabeggiatoa sp. nov. 3 | reverse complement strand
TACATGTGATCTTTAAATGGGGCCGGCAACAAAAACACGTTACCCACCCTACATGTGATCTTTAAATGGGGCCGGCAACAAAAACACGTTACCCACCCTACATTTGATCTTTAAATGGGGCCGGCAACAAAAACACGTTACCCACCCTACATGTGATCTTTATATTTAAATGGGGCCGGCAACAAAAACACGTTACCCACCCTACATGTGATCTTTATATTTAAATGGGGCCGGCAACAAAAACCCGTTACCCACCCTACATTGATGGCGTGGTGGGCAACAAAAACACGTTACCCACCCTACATTTGATCTTTATAAATGACAATTATTCAATATGTTTGACTACACCCCCTCTCCTACTTTGCTTGCTGACCGGATCATTTTGATTACAGGTGCAGGTGATGGTATTGGTCGTGTCGCGGCGAAAAGTTTTGCAGCTTATGGCGCGACTGTGATTTTACTGGGGCGCACGACGCGCAAATTAGAAGCGGTTTATGATGAAATTGAACAAGCAGGCCATCCGCAGCCGGCAATTTATCCAATGAATCTTGAAGGGGCAAGTCCTAATGACTATGAAAACTTGGCGAACACTTTGGAATCCGAATTTGGGAGACTTGATGGTTTGCTACATAATGCCGCTCTATTAGGTACAATTACACCATTGGAACATTATGATGTCAAGACTTGGTATCAAGTCATGCAAGTTAATCTCAATGCCCCGTTTTTACTGACAAAAGCTTGTTTAGGATTAATGAAACAGTCTAAAGAGGCCTCTATTGTGTTTACTTCTTCTAATGTTGGGCGAAAAGGAAAAGCGTATTGGGGAGCGTATTCTGTTTCTAAATTCGCTATTGAGGGCATGATGCAAGTTTTAGCTGATGAACTTGAGGCGAATACTGCTATTCGCGTGAATAGCATTAACCCAGGCGCTGTGCGGACGAAAATGTGGACAGAAGTTTATCCGGGAAAGGAGCCTGAGACTGTTCAGCCGCCAGAAACCATTATGCCGTTATATCTTTACTTGATGGGCCCTGACAGTCATGAGGTTAATGGGCAAGCTTTGGCAATCTGATTATCTCTAATTAAGGGGCCGGCAAAAAAAGACAAAGCCGGCCTCCTACAAATCTCATTTAAATCAAATAATTAAACTTAAGGGGCCGGCAACAAAAACACTTGGGTTTTTAAAGCCCACCATTCCCCTCTAATGTCGGGTGGGCTTCGATTATTGCCCACCATTTTATTTTTCAGATGATTCGGTGTTACTGATATCAGGACGCTTGCGGCGACGACTACGACGTACAACGGGATTCGCCGGTTTTTTTGTCTCCACCGAGGCGTTAGATGACTCACTTCCTGTCGTTATCGGGGCTGAAGCTGAAGCTGAAGCTGAAGCTGAAGCAGAACGCCCTTTTGATGGCTGACGGGTTCGTTTTTGTGTACTTCCTCTTGTGCTCGCTGATTTTGAACGGCGATATTGAGTCGAGGTAGACGATTTGGATTCCTGACGAGTTGAATTTTTTGGTTTATTAAAGAAAACATTCCATAAACGTTTCATCACGCCTGGTTGTGCCTTGGATTTGAGTGCTGGCACAGGAGGTGTGGTGTGAACCACACCTTTAACCGCTGGTTCTTCAACCGGTTCAGATTTGGCTGGAGGACTGAGGTTCTCAACCACCGGTTCTTGGACATTTGTTATCAGTTGATAACTGATTTTGTCAAGAGTGCTATCTGTCTTATCATCCGTTCGCACACGTTGCACGTCATAATGAGGTGTTTCCTTATGTGGATTGGGTATCAACACAATATCGATTTGTTGGCGATCTTCAATTTCTAATATCGCTTGTCGTTTTTCATTGAGCAAATAGGCAGCCACTTCAACCGGCACTTGCGCGATGATTTTAAGCGTTTTATCCTTCATCGCTTCTTCCTCCATTAAACGCAAGATGGAAAGCGAGAGAGATTCAACACCACGGATGCTACCTTGTCCTTCACAACGAGGACAATTGATATGACTGGATTCGCCGAGTGACGGGCGTAAACGTTGTCGAGACATTTCTAATAGGCCAAATCGCGAAATACGGCCGACTTGTACCCGTGCCCGATCTATTTTCAGTGCCTCTTTGATGCGACCTTCGACTTCACGCTGATTTTTGTGACTGAGCATGTCTATAAAATCAATCACGACGAGGCCACCCAAGTCGCGCAGACGTAATTGTCTTGCGATTTCATCGACGGCCTCTAAATTAGTCGTGAGCGCCGTTTCTTCTATATCAACACCCTTTGTCGCACGCGCCGAGTTGATATCTATCGATAGTAAGGCTTCGGTATGATCAAGCACGATAGCCCCCCCTGAGGGTAATTTGACTTCGCGTTGAAAGGCAGATTCAATTTGGCTTTCGATTTGATAGCGTGTAAACAAAGGGACTTTGTCTTGATACAGTTTCACTTTAGTCAGGTGTTGCGGCATCACCTGTTGCATAAACGTGTAGGCATCGTCGTAAATTTCTTGATTATCAAGCAAGATTTCGTTGATATCTTCACGTAAATAATCGCGAATAGCACGGATGATGATATTACTTTCCTGATAAATCAAAAAGGGAGCAGGCTGCTTCTGGACAGAAGATTCTATGGCTTGCCATAATTGCAAAAGATATTCTAAATCCCATTGCAGTTCATCAGCCGTTTTATTAACCCCAGCAGTACGCAGGATCAATCCCATGCCAGTGGGTATTTCCAGAGTACTTAAGACTTCCCGTGCTTCTGTGCGATTTTCACCTTCAATACGGCGCGATACGCCGCCAGCACGCGGATTATTGGGCATCAACACCAGATATCGCCCTGCTAAACTAATAAAAGTGGTTAAAGCAGCCCCTTTATTGCCCCGTTCTTCCTTGTCTACCTGTATGATGATTTCCTGCCCTTCTTTGAGTATATCCTTAATACTACGGCGTTCTCGTTCTGGTGTCTCTTCCTGATTGTCCTGATTTTTGCCCTTTTCTGATTCTTGAAGGTAACTGCGGACAACATCCTTGAGTGGCAAAAAGCCATGTCTATCGACACCAAAATCAATAAAAGCCGCTTCCAAACTGGGTTCTATGCGGGTAATTTTACCTTTGTAGATGTTAGACTTCGTTTGTTTGCGTCCTGCAGTTTCGATGTCAAAATCATATAATTTCTGTCCATCCACCATAGCCACACGCAATTCTTCAGGCTGGGTGGCATTTATTAATATTCTCTTCATTGAAGTTAATCCTTCTCCTATCAGTATCGCGCTCAACCTATTATCAACATTTTAAAAGTCGGGAGCGCGGTTATACCGTGTTCGGTGCGGTAGGTAACCCATCGTGTGACGGGAACCGTTTTTTTATGAATATCTTGGCACTTAAGATACCCTGTACTATGACGCTGCTTTGTGAATCGTTGAATCTGTTAGCTGAAGGCAAGTTGATAACCCTTATAAATCTAAGCCGGTGAATTGAAGTCTCATAACATAGACAACAGCTTGCTGTCAAAAATCATCATAAAATCGAAGCTTTGAGGCGTGATTTTTCAAACCGGCATGATTTTGTAGGGACACCTGTCTGGTTTTGAATGCTGTGTTTTTGATTCAACAGATTTCTACTGTGTTATCCCTTTGACAAGTTTTTTCGTCATTTGGGGTAATGGGTAATGAGGGCGAACACGTCGGTTCGCCCCTACAAAATAAATGTCATTGTAGGGGTTGACCTGCGTGTCAACCCCTGCGTGTCAACCCCTGCGTGTCAACCCCTGCGTGTCAACCCCTGCGTGTCAACCCCTGCGTGTCAACCCCTGCGTGTCAATCCCTGGCTGTCAACCCTCTTGTGGACAAATATTTTTCTGAAACACAGTTCATTTTTCATTATTAATTGTTAATGCTCTTTACCCATTACCGCAGATATTTTTGTGTTCAAAGGTTTGCACAAAGGCTATAGGTTTGGTTTGGCCTCAAACCAAATTATTTTAATAAATCAACTGGTTAATCAATTTTTCTAATAAAGGATAGCGATGGCAACTTGTCAGTAAATTGGGTTTATTCTATAATTATTAATTTATATATTTTAATATTATTTAATATATTTAATAACTATAATTAACACTATGAGTCCATCAACTATCAAACACCCCTCGGTAACTTATTTGGAAATGTCGTCTTTGCATGTTGGGCAACGTATTGATAATTTTTTACTAACCCACCTCAAAGGCGTGCCGAGAAGTCACATCTACCGGATTTTGCGAACTGGGGAAGTGCGTATTAATAAAGGCCGTATTAAACCCACATACCGTTTACAAGTGGGCGATGTATTGCGTCTGCCGCCCGTGCAATACCAGCCGAGCGTACCAAACCGGCCCAGTGCAAACCGCAGAACAGAATTGGCTAACGCTGTTTTGTACGAAGATGCCCTTCTGTTAATTATCAATAAACCTACAGGTATGGCTGTGCATGGTGGCAGCGGCATTAACGGTGGCGTGATTGAAGGCTTGCGTGCCTTATACCCCAATGCCCCTTATTTGGAATTAGTACACCGTTTAGATCGTGATACATCCGGTTGCTTAATGATTGCCAAAAAATACAGTATGCTACGGCGTTTGCATGCATTACTGCGCGAAGGGCGCATACATAAACAATATCTCGCCTTAGTGCAAGGACGTTGGGATCAAAAAACCACAAAGGTAGAGGCCCCGTTGCGTAAAAATATTTTACAATCGGGAGAACGTATCGTGCGCGTCAATAGCGATGGTAAATTGGCCGTCAGTCAGTTTAGCATTGAACAGCGATTGACAACAACGACTTTATTGCGTGTACGCCCTTTGACGGGTCGTACCCATCAAATCCGTGTGCATGCCGCCTATAAAGGCCATCCAATTGCGGGTGATAACAAATACGGTGATGAAAAGTTTAATCAACAAATGCGCCACTATACGCTTAAACGTTTATTTTTACATGCCGAAAAATTAGACATTGCTCTACCAGAGATTAATTATCATGTCACCGTACACGCTCCCTTACCTGTACCCTTACAACAGGTTTTAAAACGCTTGGAGGCTGCCGATGTCTAAAAAGCCCTTTATACCATTATTGGTATTTGATTGGGATGGTACGCTTATGGACTCACAGGCCCGTATTGTCACCCGTTTTCAATCGGCCATTGCCGACTTGGATATGGAAGAACGCAGTGTAGCACAAATTCGTCATCTCATTGGCTTAGGCGCAGAGACTGTGATTACGACTTTATTTCCAAACACATCGGCAAGAACGTTATCGCCATCATTTTTTTAACGCGCATTTACCCACCCCCTTATTTTTATAACTCTGTGGTACTCTGTGGTACTCTGTGTTCTCTGTGTTGAAAAAATCGGGCCTAACTGATAACTGATAACTGATAACTGATAACTGATTATGTCAGAAACACTACAAATCGAAACATCACAACAAGGGGATAAACTCACAATGCCCTCAACAAACGAAACGGGATCAAAACGTGCATCGGATGATGAAAATTGGGAACGCGATATCGTAAACCGTCTAGCCTTCGCGAGTCTTAATGAACAGCGGCGACGACGGCGGTGGCGCATTTTCTTTACGTTTCTGCTATTTATCTACTTGTTTCTTATCTATGCCACGTTTGTGGAGTCCGATTTGCGTAACTTCATTACCGGGGAAGATGAAATCACCTTAACCAGTAGTCAACATACCGCGCTTGTTGAGATAGAAGGTGTCATAGCAGCCGATGCAGAAGCGAATGCTGATACAATCGTTTCAAGTTTGCGTCGTGCCTTTAAAGACCACAATACGGCCGGTGTGATTATCCGCATTAATAGTCCAGGCGGTAGCCCCGTGCAAGCCGGTTATATTAATGATGAAATCACCCGTCTGCGGGAAAAATATTCCGAGATTCCGATATATGCTGTGGTAAGCGATATTTGTGCCTCTGGAGGCTACTATATTGCCGCGGCGGCTGACAAAATTTACGCCGATAAAGCCAGTATTGTCGGCTCAATTGGCGTATTGATGAACGGCTTTGGTTTTGTTGAGGCACTGAACAAATTAGGGATAGAACGCCGTTTATTGACAGCCGGCGAACACAAAGGCTTTTTGGATCCCTATTCGCCCATGAAAGAAGAGGATGTCAGCCATATTCAAGGTTTACTTGAAGACATCCATGCACAATTTATTAAAGTGGTGAAACAAGGGCGGGAAAAAAGTTTAAAAGCGCAAGACAAGCTAGAACTGTTAGATAATCCTGAATTGTTTTCAGGGCTAGTGTGGACAGGTGAGCAAGCCTTAGAAAACGGCTTAGTAGATGGTTTGGGGAGCAGTAGCTATGTTGCGCGTGAAATCATCAAAGCTGAAAAAATCAAAGATTTTACCAGCAAACAGAATTATTTAGATCGCTTTGCAGAACGCTTGGGTGCCGCGATAGCCAATACCATTTCCCAAGAGTTAAAACTCAATAGTGCAACTATTGAATAAGCACTCGTGACTCATCGTTATACGTCAAAATGTATTTCACGCGCGCGGTGAAGCTTCGCTGTACTTCGCTGCGTGAAATGGTGGGTAACGGGTTTTTGTTGCCCACCATCATCAAATAATGAAATAAATAATTAGGTATAAAATGTATTTCACGCGCTTTGTTTCGCTTCGCGAAACAAAGCGCGTGAAATGGTGGGTAACGGGTTTTTGTTGCCCACCATCATCAAATCATTAAATAATTGTGTATAAAATGTAGGGTGGGTAACGGGTTTTTGTTGCCCACCAGGTTGAAGACTATGTCAGTACAAAATATACGTCGATCCAACACCGATTCCTACGATCCCAAGCAACGCTTTGTAGGCGGTGTGATGCTGGTTTTGATAATGCTCTTTATTTACAGCACATTAAAGATCGTATTAGGATTCTCTTCCGCGCCAGAATTTGAAATCGGTAAAGCCTTACAAAGTGAAGCCTTACAAAGTGAAGCAACAGTAGAAGGTTCCGATGAGGGTACATTGCACAATGTTACCAACGTCCAATCACCTCAAAATAAAAACGTTTCTCAACGCCTACCAACAGGATTTATCTTTCTGAGTCTTTCTGGCAAACCGATGCAACCAGACAAAGTGGCGGGACTTGAAGATGAAACCATACCCCCTGATGATCTCTACACAAAAACCTACAGTGACGGGAAATGGTATGTACAAGCTGCCAGTTTCAGGAGTAAAAGTGACGCAGAAAATTTAGCGCAAAAAATACGAGATGAAGACATCGCTTCAAAAGCGTATATTGTTTTACGTAATGGGTGGTACGCAGTACGACTGGCTCCACAAGAAGAACGTGGCCTCGCAAAACAACAAGACAGACAATTGCGACGAAAACTGCGTTTAAAGCCAATGATTAAACAAATCTAGTTTTCAATGTTCAATTTGGGCAACCACAAGGGATTGCCCCTACAATGAATGGGCAACCACAAGGGATTGCCCCTACAATGAATGGGCAACCACAAGGGATTGCCCCTACAATGAATGGGCAACCACAAGGGATTGCCCC
>QNEL01000389.1 GCA_003645185.1 Candidatus Parabeggiatoa sp. nov. 3 | reverse complement strand
ATAAATTTTCAGGTATTTTAATTAAAAGAAACAACCAAGAAGAGGGGCATGAGCAAGAGGGGCAACCACAAGGGATTGCCCCTACGGGCGGTTCGTAGGGGCAATCCCTTGTGGTTGCCCCTTTGCTGTAAAATACCTGTTTATTTGTGCTTCAGTACTTATTAGGTGCCTTAGTGACGAAAAACATTACCAAATTGACATTGCCCATTGAAGAGATCATGATTGCCTGCAACACCAACCACCCAGCGGAAAGAATGAGCAAAATAGCGCCAAATCTGTTCGACATTACCCTGTCCACCGCGTTTATTGAGTTCTGGCACGGCATAAAAATCACCTGCCAAAATGACACCGATGCGTCTTGCATCAGGAATCAATTCACATTGGGCCATAGCAGCCATTTCTTCGGCTACCAAAAAGCCGAGCAAACGTCTTGCATACGCCGGTTTATCTAGGGAATCGTAAGCTTGCAAATCTGCCGTTATGAGCAAAGCGTCTAGTTCATCGGGCAATTGATCAACGATACCTGATAAGATGGGAATGGGATTTTCCTCAATACCCGTACCACCGGTTGCGACAGTGACAGCGTGAATTTGAAATAGAGGCTTTTCATTAATGTTGAGAATACGCATATCAATGTTTTATTTATAATGGTTTTTGAAATCAATCTATTTTTCGTTTTATGGGCAACCACAAAGGATTGCCCCTACAATTTTTTGAAATCAATATTTTTTCGTTTTATGGGCTTGCCCTTTATAACTCTCAGTCTACCATGAACGAATTATCTCAACTCAAATGGCGTTGTCGTCGCGGTATGAAGGAATTAGATGTTTTATTGGCAGACTATCTTGAATTTCGGTATGATCAAGCACCTGTAAGTGAGCGTCAAGCGTTTAAGGCATTGCTCGAAAGGCCTAATACAGATTTGTATGCGTATTTGCTAGGGCCGAAAATACCGACGGATGCAGAGATGCTTAATGTGGTAAGATCAATCAAACAGTTTGCACAGCTGCGATAGCTTGGGCGATAACAAAGGTTCGCCCCCCAAGCCCCTTTACGATCACGCTTTTTCAAGCGTGATCAAGATCACTTTATCAAAATATCGTTCAAATTCATAATATTGAACAACGGGTAGGCAGTGAATCATTTGTTTATGTTTTAAAAAGCTTGCGAAAAGCTTATGAAAGACTATAATAGTGATGATTTTGACTACCCATTAATTAATGACTCTCAGGTTGAGTCCTATCAAGCTGATTTGATAATCAGGAGTAAAAAAGTGGATAAACAAGTGGATAAACAAGTGGATAAACAAGTGGATAAACAAGTGGATGAAGAAGAGAAATTATATGACTCCACGCCTTCTATGTTTCGTAACAGACCGTTTTTGTTTATTTTCTCTGTTATTGCGACAGTGGGTGGGGTTATTGGATTGATTTATGCGCTTATTGATCAGGGCACCTCCGAATCAAATTGGTTTGGTTTGTCTGTCATGGCTGCAGTTCTAGGTTTTATTGGATTTATGATTTTATTTATTTGGTGGTTGGAAGTGATCAATACGAGGTTGACGGTCACAAATGAAAGGGTTACATTGAGAAGGGGTATTCTTTCTAAGAATATACGTGAAGTTTTTCTGTCAGACATTCGGAGTGTACAGATCAATCAGCGTTTTTTGCAACGGGTTATGGGTACAGGTCATATAGAAGTCGCCAGTGCGGGCAGTGCCGATGCAGAAATTCTAATTGATGGCATACCCCAGGCTTATGGGGTTAAAAAAATCATAGATGAGCATCGTCGTAAAAATCAGCGTGAAAAGAGTGAGGAGTAATGTTTTCCTGATAGGCATTGTAGAGACGCGATGCTTCGCGTCTCCGATGTAATTATACTGCACGCGGGCACAATTTAAACTTTTTTCCCGATTGGCATTACGTACAAAGGCAAATCGATCCTAAAAATAAAAAAGCACAACCCCGAAGGGGTTTTCAGGCTAAAATTTCGCTCCGCGAAATTTTAGCCTGAAAATGTGAATAGCCCCAGGTGGCAACCTGGGGTTGCCAAAATAAATTTGGAACGAAAAGTGGGCAGCAAAATGACCTTTTTTTGGGAATGCGCCCGTTGGCTGATGGGGTCTCGATATTTTCGCTCTCTTGCACTAGTCTATGCACACAAATCATTTGTAACAAACAAACGGTCGGCTCACGCTTCGGCTCGATGCGAGGTTGAGACAAGCCGGCTTGTCTAAGCCTTTAATCAATTTTCTCTCATTCTCAGCGTCGAGACGCGATAGCGTCTCTACAGGGCGGGCCTTTCCGTTTCCCACCTTATTCACTCCTAACTCAATAACTCAAGTATATTTTTGCTGAGTTCTCCCCCTTTCAATACGCCATGTCTTTCTTGCTTAATATAAAGCAAACACGCTTTAAGCATGTCATTGTCTAATGCCAATAGTTGCTGGTTATACTCCTTTTTATTTATTTTTAAACTTTCGTTGAAAAGTGCAATGTGTATGCGATTGACCGCTTTTAGATCGTTTAAACGTTCATCAAAATACTTCAGTACCCGATTAACCAGATATTTTTCCTTCGCATTAGAAAGCACCTCTAAAGCATTGCCTTGATTAGCGCGACTTAACGATTGTAAACCACGACTCACACGATGAAAAAATTCGACATTCTGTTCAGAGACAAAAGTAATAATAGTGAGAACATGGTGTAAATGATCTTGAGCGATTTCTTGCAATATTTTTGTTACGATATCATAGGTTCTGCTAGTTGGCCCGATCACTTCATGTAATTTTAACAAGCCATTCACTTGAACGAATTTTTTTAAGGCCTCATCTGCGCCTTTTTGTAATTGTGCGCGTTGTTTATCATTCAATTTGGAATAAATCAGTGAGAGAATCTCAAACCGTTGTTGTACTGATATTTTATCAGAAAAGACTTGTTCGAGAAGGGCTGATTTGCAGACACCTAGACTGAGTCGCAATAATTCTTTGCTTTCGGTTACCAAAGTCCGATCTTTGACTCCTAGCAACCGAATAATCGGTGTCCAATCATCCAAAGATTGACATTCTTTAAGAGCCCGCAATCCGGCAATTTTCATATTTTTATCAGGTGAATCAAGGGCTTGAATCAGGAGAGATTTATGAGACTCAAGTTGACCTTCAAGCATCCGAATAAAGGCAGTGAATGCGGCTAGGCGTATCTCAGCATTTTCGCTCTCAAAAAATGGCAACACCAATTTGCTGTAGTGTGATTGGCGTAACTCACCCAATGCCGATAAATAGAGCGCCGTATCTGGTGAATCATGATTTTGGAGACGGCCTATAATTTTTTTCTCAATTAACTGTTTATGCCTATAGCTCGGATGTTTATGCAAACACAAGCAAGCTTCAATAAACACCTTCGGCGTTGGGTGTGTTAACAGTTTGTCTATTACGTCGTTGAAATTAACCGATTTAAATTGGCCCAGATTTTTGAGAATCAGTGGCAAGACTTCAGGGTTTTTTTCCGTTCGCAGGGCTTCTACTAAATAAGTCAGACTGGAATGAGATTGGGGTAGTGCCGCTAAAGTACTAATACAATGCTCTTTGATTTTAAAATCTGGATTTTTGAGGAGCAAGTTGCCAATATGACTGACAAAAAAATTTAATCTCAAAACACGAACCATTTCCAAGGCGGCAATCACATGATATGGATCTGAACTGTTTAATTTTTGTTCTATGACTTGCTTGAGGCTATTATTACCTCTCCCCCCTATTTTCACTTCTATCCGACGATCAAATAATTCGCGGTTAAGTAAACCAAATACGCCTTCATCGTAGGCGGCCCATTGTGGCAAGGCGACTAAAATGCCTAATAGTGAAACAACAAGGGCAATCAAGGGCAACAGATAATAAAGTTGTTCTGTTGTCAAAAAAGTGGATGAAGCACCATCAGTACCCGGCCCGGTTATCAGTATAAAAGTGGCGACTGTAACGGTTGACAGTGGAAAGACTATGCCATTCAGAAATGCTTTATTGATCCCCCACTGATTGGCAGGAATCGCATTAAACAATAAATTATTCGTAGGGGTACGCAAAGCACCGCGCATTTCTTGATTCACAAATTGAGTAAAAATGCCCAAGATCAACATGATTGTCAGGCTACCTTCGATCAAGTCTTGCGCTTTGAAGTAAAAATAGATAAAAAGTGTTAAAGCGACGGTTGCTGACAGTGCGGGATAAAGTAGATTACTGGCACCCACGCCCCATTTCATCACAATACGTGAGGTAAAAGTTAATTGAACTAACAGCCAGGCTAGATTCGCAAAAACTTCGTAGGTGGCAAAAAACGTCGCTCTTTCTGTAGCATCTTTATATACAGTAGGGTAAATAATCGTTTGATAGTGATATTCTAAGAGTTTGTTGGCAATCACGAAAAAAATGAAACCCAAAGACATATAAATCATTAATTTAGAACCGATGATATATTTAAAAGCGTCCATCAATTCAATTAGCGGATTTTTCTGACTTTTCACCTGAGCATTATTGCCTGTTGTCCGCACAGGACTTAAACGTGCATTGACAAGACGCAAGAGTCCGAACGCACAAAGACAAGCTATGCCCAACACGGTAATCAATTGTTCAGGTTGAAAATGAAAAACATTTAAACAGACGATTAAGCTTGTTCCCCCTAAGGCACCACCAATAGGCATACCGGCATTGATAACGGGTGTCACACGCTTGACTTGAACCGCTGTGAAATAAGAAGCGACGACGCTACCAGCATGTATGGAAATTAAAACGTAAAAAAAGAAAAAGCCTACAAAGAAAAATCCATAAACCCAGTTGCTCTGAGGCGACCAGTATGCCGTTACAAAAAATAACAATTGAACAATGAGCGAAAACAAGGTAGTAGAGAGCAGGAAAAATCCAAAAATAGCTAAGCCACTAAATTTTTCGGTATAGTGAGCGTACAAGAGAGAGCCTATCATCACCGCTAAGTCTATGAAAATGAACATGACCGGCAGCTTATCACCACCTACTTTTTCAACTAACAAGGTCATGCCAATAGTACGCGCAAAACTGGCTCCGAAAGAAAACACCAGTAAAATTAAAAAAAAGTAAAGTACTCCATCTTGCTCATTGGGTCTTATGGCTAACCAATTGCCAAGTAAACGTGCTAGCATAATGAATGATTAGTGTACGTTAATAGGTTTCACATCAAGAATGATAATGCGAGTTAAAGGTTTTCTTTTGTTATATCAAATATCTGGTGAAGTCAAATAAATCTATCTCAAAAAAAGGGATTGCGTCAGTTCAGGGCACATTTTTCATTGATATTAGCATGGATAATCTTGATTAACTCATTATTCTTTGTTTTTTTCAATCATCTCACGCATACGGCTCATTAACACTTTGATAAAACCAAAGGCAATAGCGGGATATTCGTGGGCTAACTGTTCCATATCAGTTCGTTCAATCACTAAAAATATGCTTCTCGAAGAGCAGCGAACGGTGGCAGTACGGGTTTCTGCATCAAACAATGACAATTCACCTAGCACACTATTTTCTTTTAAAGTTGCAATCTGCTTTTCTTCCCCATCTTTATTTTTTTTAAGAATCATCACTTCACCAGAGACAACAATAAATAACCTATCACCAATATCACCCTCATAAAATAAAGTATGTCCGTCTTCGTATGCCTCTTCACTGGCAATCGTCGATATCATGTGGAGATCCTCAGTTTTCAGCGTTGAAAACAAGGATACCTTATTGAGAACAATGATTTTTTCTAGTGGAATCATTACACGCCTTAATTTTTATCATGTCGGTTCACAATCGATTTCATCATTTGAGAGCTTTAAGCTGAAAAAAGCTCGCAATGATGCGTTTTATAGTGTACTTAATCTCAATTTTTTCCGTAGGTTGGATCGAGCAATTTAATAGATTACAGATTTGCTTTTCTATAAAGGAGTTCAATAGTTCAATAGTTCATAAATTATAAGTGACAAAGTCTTGTGATATCGATTGCGAAAACACAAGGCATTGCTGGAAACATTTTATAGAAGAGCGGGTATTGCTTTTTTCACCATACAGCCCTCTTTTCGCATTGAATAATCAGCCCTGTGCCGTTTTTAAAAAATCACCATACAGCCCTCTTTTCGCATTGAATAATCAGCCCTGTGCCGTTTTTAAAAAAAAGTGAACGATTTTGAATGAGAATAAATTTAAGTCATGTTAATAGTCAATTATCGGTAAAATATTTTGCAGAATAAGACTCTCCCGTCGACCAAGCACTTTCATCACGGATTGATAATAACACGGTAAAAAAATCGTTCATGCGGGTTATCAAAATTCAACACAGATTATTGACTGAGACAAAGTAATAGTAGGAATTTTTGTGCCAAGTTTCTATGCAAAAAAAATTATGCGGTTTTTGATAAATACTTATTTATTTTAAGTGTAAATAGGCAATGGGCAGGGGCATAAACGTTTTTAAGACTCATACTTTGATGTTTTTCTTTCAAATAAAAAAAGAGCCAATAGCGCATATTAAATGGCAATTCTGTTTGTGGGTTATGATATATTTCAATAAGTTATGCTAACATACCTCCGTTTTTTCATGTTATTAATGAGTAAGCGAGGGGAAATGATAAACTTTTGTTTATTATGATATTTTTACAATTCGCGGTAAACCGATTGGCTTTTGAGTTTTGTTTCACTTAAGAAGTTTTGCGCGCAAAACTTTATTTCACGCCGCTTCGTTGCGCGAAGCTAAACTTTAAATGTGAAAAAATGTTTGCCGTGTGAAGGGGAGAATTTATGATTATATACGGAACGCAACGTCGTCGGTGAAAATGAAATCAGAAGAGTGGTTGACTTTATCAAAACCTGTGTTCGGTATTTAAAACCAATCTCATCAGGCCAATCAAAAATCCACATAAGAACCCAATCCATTGTATTGCGGTCAATTGTGTTTGAGGATCGAGGTGCTGATTGACTTCAAGCATCTTGACTTACCACAAGACACTCAAGCGAAACCCTGTAGGCTAAAGAAGTGTACTCTGTGTTGAAAAAAAAACAACTGTGCAAATTAGAAATATCTGTATCTTATGAGTAACTATGGATGTATTAATAACTCTCATTTTTATAATTTAATCATTAATCATTAATCATTAAATTTTTTCAATGAGGGTAACGGGGATCAACTTGGGCATTATAAATTGGGAATTGGAGTTGATGAATTGGTAATTATAAATTGGAGATAACGGACGATAAGAATGATGAATGATGAATGAATTGAACAATTCATCATTTCACTTGAAGCCGTTTTTGCGCGCAAAAACTTTTTCACAGCGTTGTTTCGCGAAATTTAACTTTATCAGTTCAAATTTTCGATAAAAACCTGTCAGGTTTGGGCCAAAATATTTATCTAAGTACTGAAGCACATAATAAACAGGTATTTTGGGCATTCGCCCTGGATTGCCCCTACGGGTACGGTTGTAGGGGCAATCCCTTGTGGTTGCCCCGATTGCTTCTATTAAAATACCTGAAAATTTATGGTTCAGTACTT
>QNEL01000388.1 GCA_003645185.1 Candidatus Parabeggiatoa sp. nov. 3 | reverse complement strand
GCCTGAAAACCCCTTCGGGGTTGTTAAATAACCTTTTTTAAGGGGTATTTTATAGGCCTTTAACAAACACGAAATCAGCATGAAAAAAATAGGCCAAAAAAAGCTCTCAGTCAACACCCTAGGATAAGTCTATAACTACAAGTTATCTAAATAGCGTCTTTTGCGTCTTTTGCGTCTTTTGCGTTTAAGGATTTTATTTGTTTTATAACGCAAGAGGCGCTTCGATTTCTCTAGTGTACTTGATTGGCTGACAGGCTGTTGGGCAAGCTCGCCCTTGTTTGGCAAAATCGCCGATTGAAACAATGAAATATCTAGAGTGATTCCATTCATCCTAAACCGGATGTCGGCAATGTAGCCAGAATACCTTTCCTTATAAAACTCAACAAATTTAAACCTTGATTGGTTTTTCCTAACTCATTGATTTTTAATGATTTTTAGAAAATTTTGGTTTCCCTTCTATTTTTTTCGCTTTCCCTTTGCAAACTAAAGTTGGAACGTAAATAACCACAACGTTATTTATTCCTGCTTCGCGCAGATATTTATTTCACTTATGAGACTGGAATCCACTAGACAACATAAGTACTGAACCATAAATTTTCAGGTATTTTAATTAAAAGAAACAACCAAGAAGAGGGGCAACCACAAGAGGGGCAACCACAAGGGATTGCCCCTACGGGCGGTTCGTAGGGGCAATCCCTTGTGGTTGCCCCTTGCGGTAAAATACCTGTTTATTTGTGCTTCAGTACTTAATAATTAGATTTTGCTAGTGAAAATAAAAAATCTAAAATGCCTAAGATCGTTTCTACATGATTAACAGGAAAGCTATCTTTATTTTTAGTAAAAATAGCTTGTTCTAATTTACCAAATTCCCAATATTTACCATCAGTAACAATACCATAAACAGGTAAATCACTGTCATTATTTAATTTTTGTGCGGCAACTAATTCAGCAAGACATTGCCCCCAACCTTGATCAAAATCATTTTTTTTCGCTTCTGCAACCATCAACAGAGGATACTCTAAAACGGTTTTTCCCAGTTTTGAACGTTTTGAAATGATATAATCAGGCGTTCCATTTAATACCTTGTCATAACGAATGGATTTTTGTACCCATAAAACAAATTGATTGACATAATTTTTATAGGCTTCTCTCAAGAGAGGTAAAATAACCAATTCACATCTTGCACCTTCAGAAGAAAACACATCCAAATTTTTAAGATTAAACTCAAATTCTCTTAAAAATAGTTTAGAAACTTTAACTTCATTGACTCTAATAAAGTTAAATTCTTGATATTGAACTTCATACTCTTTTTGGACTTGAGCAATGTTTTTATAATGACGAAATGCCATAACAAATTGACTCCATTCATCTCAAAAAAGGCTTGGGGTAAAGATTTACCCCCCTACAAATCATTAAAATGAAATTTGATTTTAGTGAAAAATTTATTTTGCGTCGAATTTTGCCACGCATTTTTCGGTTCCAAATTTATTTTGCGATGACTTTTTTTTAAAAAGACGCACTTATTCAATCAAAAAACGCTATATTAATCAAATTAATACGATTCACTGTACGATCATGATTTTAACACAGATAGAACACTGATTATCATGATGAGACTGATTTGCGTTTTGCGCCTTCGCGACTTGGCGTGAGATAAAATCTCACGCTTCGCGCATCGAACGTTAAATCAATCAAAATCTCATTGCTCATTTGCCAACCTGGCTTTGTTTAATGCATAAAGACAGAACAAAATGGCGGTGTAGCACAATAAGGCGATATAAAAGTTGGTGGAGATGCCGAAGTAAATTGAGATAAAGACGGCGAGGGCTGAACACAGTACGCCAAAAATGCCGTTTAATGCCCAATACCACGGGGTTTGATTGTCGTTCATGGCTTTCACTAATCGCATTCCGGTCGGAAAAAAGAAGCCCATTAGTATCCCTAAGGGGAATATGAGGATGATGGAGAAGATGATTTTGTTGGACATCGGGCTGGTGATTAAACTGGATATTAGCGGGGGAAGATAGTTTTGTGTCAGTATCAGGGCTAATATCAGGGCGATGGGATACAGATAGAGCCAAGGGGGGCGCGTTAAGGGTAAGCGTTCGCTTAATAAACTCCCTATGCCGGTACTGGAAATCAGCGTAAACAGTAAGATGCCGAGTGCGTAGGTGGGATGCCCTAAGAATACGGAGAGTCTTTGAATGAGGGCGATTTCGACGAACATAAATCCGGCCCCTATCAAGGAAAAGTATAGGGCACTAATTAGGATATAGCGTTTCCCTAAAGCATGAAAGACATCAGTTGTAGGGGCAACCCCTTGTGGTTGCCCTGCTTGCCCTAGCGTTTTGAACAGTAGCGGTATGATAATCGTGATCAGCGTGAGTAAGAATAGGCAGACAATCAGGCTGATTAAGGTGAGGGTGGCGTGTAAGTTGCCGCCGATAACGCCGGCATTCGCGCCGGCCTGTAATTGGAGGGCGGGATAGAGTGTTTGCCATTTCAGCATATTAAAAAAGTAGGGATTATCATCAGTAGGCGGTTCGTAATTCAAGGGTTTATCGGCTATGACGTTGCGAAGCTCGGCTAATGAGGAAACGGAGATGATTTCTTTTAAGGTGTCATGATGTGGGGGAGTCTTGGGCATCATGATCAGCTGATAGGCTAAATCGGTATTGATCTGTTTTAATTGGGTAAGTTCTTGATTAGTAAAGGGTTGTTTACTGACAAGCAGGGTAGAGAGGTTACCTATCGCGAACATGGCAAGATGATCTGCGGGTTGGGTGATACCGGATTCTAGGAGTGAGGCGACGGCTAAGCTAACCAGTCGGCCCGTTTCGCCAAGATTCTCGGCATCATACCATCTGGAAACGGTAAAGATGCCATCGTCTGTGAGTCGATTAAAAAAGGTTTGCCACGCTTCTACGGTATACAATGCGTTTTCAGATAGCGAAAATGCGCCGGCACCGGTGGCGGCCCAAGTGTCTATCAATGACATTTGAATGATGGCATAGTGATCTGAGGTTCTGGATAAATAACTTCTGGCTTCATCGACGACAAAGGTGACGGCTTTATGATCGGCGAGGCCGGCAAATGTTCTAAATTCATTTTGTAATAAGTCAATAAAAATGGGATTGACATCTATGCCAATGACTTTTTGATGGCCGAATGCAATCGCACTTTGTAAATCTTTTCCGCCACCGACTCCAATAATACAGGCTCCGCCTTTGGGCCGGAGATAATAGGCGATATTGGTGAGATCAAAACGCAAATGATCAATGTCTTCAGGAGATGAGAATCTTTGAACGCCGGTAGCGGCTTCGCCGTCTATCGTCATATAATGTATCGGCAAAATTTTTTGAGGCGCGACTGGGCTCGCGCCCCAAAGTAATTTAGGGGCTTCATTCAAACGGTTAAAAACAACGATGCGAGAAAACGAATTCCATTTGTCTAACAAATACTGATTCTGTTCCATTCTGCCTTTGACTACAAAAGGATATAGGCTACCGGTAGTGGCATTAAACAAGGTGGCACCGAGCAGAAGTATCAATAACCCGATTCCCCAATAACGCAGTTTCAGGGATTGTTGCCCTGCAAAACTTAAAGCCGATAAGACTGCTATCGCGGCACAAAGCAAAATCAAACTGGGCGCATCCAAAATCTCAAGCCCGCCTAAAACAAGTAAACAACCGAGTGCCGCGCCAATGAGATCACTGGCATAGAGTTTACCGATGGGGAGTGGATATTGTGTTAAGGCGACGGTGATGACGATACCGGAAAAATAGAATGGCAATGAACAGGCCGTTGTTGCGATGATCAACATCAAGAGGCTGATGAGGGAGAATTGAAAAACGATTGGCGTAAAACAGAGAATAATCAATGAGATAGGTGTCACTACCGCATAACCCAAAGCGGCTTTGGCAACGTTAAGAGATCGTTTTTCAGGCGTAAACCAATTGGGTTTCAGGTAAACGGTTACGGCACCTGCTGTCATTCCTAACATGGCGGTTGCCACGGCAAAGAAGGCTAAATGGTACCAAGTGATGACACTCAATAAGCGTGTTAAAGTGATTTCTAAAGCGAGCGTTGTTAATGCAATTAAAAAGGTGCCCAAATAAATAGGCATAATATTCTTTCTCCTGATTTTGAAAAATAGCGTTTTAGACGACGATGGTGGGCAACAAAAAGACGTTACCCACCCTACAAAGAATTAACGAAGCGCCTGAACGACTTTTTCCATTTGCATTCCGCGTGATCCTTTGATGAGAAGGGTAGCCTGAGGCGGTAATTCGGCCAGTAGGGTTTTAATCAAGTCTTGATGATCGCTAAAATGTTGAGCGCCTTCGCCAAAACGGTTAGCCGCGTGGCGGCTTAATTCGCCAATCGCCCAAAGGCGTTCTACGCCCATTTCCCGCGCTTGTTGTCCAGCTTGTTGATGAAATTCAATGCTTTGCTCACCTAGTTCTTTCATGTCACCGAGTACCAGCCAGCGTGGGGATTTGGTATTGTGTAATACATCAAGGGCGGCTTTGAGCGAACTGGGGTTCGCATTATAGCTATCATCAATCAAGGTACTGTTATTGATACCGGCATACTGTTGTAAACGGCCTTTAACGGGCTGCATGTTTTGTAAACCGTCTTGAATGGTGTCGAGTACACAGCCGCACGCTAAGGCACAAGCACTGGCGGCTAAAGCATTCAGGATATTGTGTCGCCCTGCGAGGGGTAAATGAATGGGCACATTGCCTTGTGGTGTGATTAAGGTGAAATCACTGCTGCTTTGATTCAGTTGTATAGCCTGTGCTGTCACATCGGCTGGCTTGTCTAAACCAAAAGTGCTAATCGGGTAAGGGGCTGCGATTTCTTGCCAGAGGTTGGCATAAGCATCGTCATTATTGATGATGGCGGTACTCGTAGGGGTTTTAAAATGTAAAAAGATTTCGCTTTTGGCAAGGGCAACGCCTTTAACGGTTTTAAAGCCTTCAAGATGAGCTGGCGCGCATTGAGTAATGGTAGCACAAGTGGGTTGTGCGATATGGGTTAGGTGAGCAATTTCACCAGAATGATTCGCCCCCATTTCAATCACAGCATAGCGATGTTCTGGTTGTAAATTAAACAGCGTCAAAGGCACACCAATATCATTATTCAAATTACCGTCAGTGGCAAGCACCTGAGCGGTTTCACCGTTGGAAACCAGTTGTTGTGTAAAAATGGCGCGCAGCATTTCCTTGGTTGTGGTTTTGCCATTACTTCCTGTGATAGCGACTATGGGTAAATCAAAGCGTTGCCGCCAAAAGCGGGCTAAGTTGCCTAACGCTATTTTTGTATCAGCAACCAGTAAAGTGGGTAAATCACAGTTGATTTTTCGTGAAACGAGGATCGCACTCGCTCCTTTTTCTTCTGCTTCCTTGATAAAATCATGGCCATCAAACCGTTCACCCAGTATAGCGATATAAAGTGATCCGGGTTTAAGAGTACGGGTGTCAATGCTGCAATCCGTAAATGGTGTATCTTGCCCTATCAGCGTGGCTTCAAGGGCCGGTGCGATTTCGCTTAAAGTGAGTTTTATCATATTTTTTAATCCATGTAGGGTGGGTAAGCGGGCGGCCAAGATCACGGTTTCATCCCATATCGTATTCGCCCGCTTGCCCACCATTTTAATCTCAATTATTGTGACATGATAGAACGCTGATGACGCAGATTGTCATGATTTTCACGCTAAAGTTTCGCTCCGCGAAACTTTAGCGTGAAACGCGGATTTTTTAATCAGAATTTTTTAATCCATGTCGGGTGGGTAAGCGGGCGGCCAAGAGCATGGTTTCAGCCCATATTCTATCCGCCCGCCCACCATTTTTATCTTTATCCCTTTCCTCTGTGATTTGTAGGGCTAATGCCCTATCACTAAAGGGAAAACGCTGTTCACCTATTTCTTGATACTCTTCATGCCCTTTTCCAGCAATAAGCACAATATCGTTTGCGGTAGCGTGTTGCAAGGCATGGCGAATAGCCTGTTCACGTTTGGGTATCACAGCAGTCGGGGCCGGGCAACCTTCCAGAATGTCGGAGATAATCGCTTGAGACGCTTCATGACGTGGATTGTCATCAGTGATGATGATTTTGTCGGCATGATGTTGTGCCACTTCGCCCATTAAGCGACGTTTGCCACGATCACGATCACCGCCACAGCCAAAGACACACCAGAGTTGATGGGTAAGTATATGATTATTATCCTCTTTTTCCTTGAACGCTTTTTCGTTTGCCTTTAAATGTTGGCGTAATGTTAATAACACTTTTTCTAAAGCATCGGGTGTGTGAGCATAATCGATAATGACAGTGGGTTGATGGGGTTGGCCTAATCGTTCCATACGGCCGGGCACGGTGGGTAAGCTGTTCAATTGGTTGAGCAATTCTGAAAAGGGTCGGCCCATGTTGAGCAGTACAGCGAGTGCGGCGAGGAGATTACTGACGTTAAATTCTCCAAACCAGGGGATATCGGTATCGCCGTCTCCCCAGCGACTTTGAATCTTGAGAGAACAACCGTGATTATGGTAGGCCTGTATTTGGGCATAGATATCGGCTGTTTTGTCAGAAAGACTGTAAGTGAGTGGGGTAACCGTTTCCGGTAGAGTTTTGATAAGGCTTTGTCCAAAAGGTTCATCTTGATTGACGATGGCTGTTTTTAAATGGGGCCAAGTGAATAATCGCCGTTTGGCTTCGCCATATTGCGTCATGGTGTGGTGATAGTCGAGGTGATCGCGACTTAAATTGGTAAAAACGGCTGTTTCAAACTGGATACCCTGAACGCGATCTTGGGCTAAACCATGAGAAGAGACTTCCATCACGACATTGTGTACCTGTTGCGTATATAATTGGGCCAATAAGGCTTGTAATTGAATGGCATCAGGTGTGGTACGAGAAGCGGGTTGTAATTGGCCATAAATCCCATAGCCCAAGGTACCCAGTAGCCCACAAGGCAAGTTTTCAACGTGTAAAAGGTGAGCAATGGCGTGTGTGACAGAGGTTTTGCCATTGGTGCCCGTGACACCGATAACGTGCTGGTGATGTGAGGGGTAGCCATAGAATCGTGCGGCAATGTCGCCCAGTTGTTGAGAGAGATTCGGTTGTGCAAAACAAGGTATCTTGCCAGCCAGCATTTCAAAATGCGTGGTTGGTGCTTCTTTCAGGATGGCAATGGCACCGTTTTTTAAGGCCGCGTCGATATAGATTTCGCCATGTGTTTGTGTACCTTGACAGGCAAAAAACAGATCGCCTGGTTGTACTTTGCGAGTATCTAGTGCTAAACCTTTTATTTGAGGGTTAGAGGATGTTGGTAATTTAAGGGTTAATAATTCATTGAGTAACATGGCAACTTTACTTTTTTTTCAACTCTGTGAACGCCGTAAAGCGTTAAAAACGCAAAACACACCAAATAACAAGATACTAGTGCAGGATCGCTCCAGTTTCCATACCATTGAAAAACCAGGGCAACCACAAGGGATTGCCCCTACGGATGGCTTGTAGGGGCAACCCTTGTGGTTGCCCCTTTTTAGGCTTGCTAGGTG
>QNEL01000387.1 GCA_003645185.1 Candidatus Parabeggiatoa sp. nov. 3 | reverse complement strand
CCGGTACTAATCCGTTTATCCACGTCATCCGTTGTACTTTTTCAGTGATTAATAATTCGTTTATCCTCGTAATTAGCTCAGCTTTCCGGTACTAATCCGTTTATCCACGTCATCCGTTGTACTCATTGATTTAGCATTTGTACTCAAGCCTTATTCGTTGTACTCATTCCTTACGTTTTTTATATTCACTGATTTTCTCCATCAAAACAATCGGCCATTCTAAAAATACCGTCTTTAAAATATCGTATCCCATGCTAAACAAATGCTTCATTTTGAAAATGCTTAAACTTTTACCAGCAGCCTCAACCACTTTTTGGGCACGATACTCAGCTTGTTTGGATTGCCGTTTATATCGCTTCTGCCAATCTTTCAATTGCTGAATAAAACGCGCCATATCATCCCAAGACTCAACAGAATGACGCAACTGCCGCGACAAATAATCCAACAGCGCATAATCATAACCCAACTCTTGATGTTGCCCTTGTTCCAACAAATGAGAAATATGCACCGTTGACAATTCAGGATGCCGCTGAGTCAACTCATATCGCCCCTCATCTCCCATCAAAGCCGGCAAATATTCAATTTCCTGAATATCCAATTTAGACGTTTTAAACTCCCCACCGATATTAAACGACATGCCATGATAACTCGTGCCTTCAGTGATCACCAACAACGCCACATTGTGATAATTCTTCAAACTATTCAAATGGATATAAAAATCTTGATCAAACTGCACATCAACATCATTCGCACGCATCGCATCTAGGTGATTTAAAACAATGATAAACTGTTGCTCCGCTTGCTCCAACTCCCCCAAAATAGTAAATAAATCAGAGCATTCCAGTGCCGGCTGATGATGAGACTGCTGCCACAAATCCAATAAAAACTGCCGATAACTCCCGCGACAAGCACGCATATTCACCGCCAACACCCTCGCATTGGGCAAATCACAACCCTCAACATCAGCCAACAACCTATCGGCTTCTTGATCTTCTTGATCTCTTTTCCGCACCACCACATTCACCGAAGTACCCTCTAACAAATGCGTTAAAATATTCTCAGTAAAGCGACGGCGTAAACAATGAGCATAATTAATGGATGTCATATCAAAACCCGTAATTTGGAATGAATGAAATTTAATGCGTGCTGGTTTTAAAAAACCAGAATTTTTTCGCGCCTTCAACAACAAATCCCACTTTTACCATGGTAGCCCCCCATCCAATGCATTCGTTAACCAAGCTTCATCTATCGTTGTGGCTAATTGATCAACAATTTGCACCTGTTTCATTTCAGTCGTCCCCTGTTTTTTATCAACCAACCATAACTCATTATTTTTTAAACATCTTACCAAGGCTTCGTTATGGGTTGTCACCCAAATGGGATGTTCATAAGTGGCTTGTTCGCGAAAACCCTCAACTAACTCTATAATGGCTTTGGGATGTAAACCGCGTTCTGGTTCTTCAATTAAAGTGATGCCAAGTTCAGGCTGATCAAGCATGGCAACCAATAGACTTAATAAGTAAATGGTGCCTTCAGAAATAAAATGCGCCGGGAAAGCCTCTTTGAAATCTTCTTCTTGGAAAGCTAATACAGTGCTGCCCGTTAATTTTTCGGTTTGAGTCTGTACCTGTTCTAAACCGGGGACAATTAATGCCATCCAGTCTAAAATCGTTTCACGAATTTCTTCATTTTTTTCTAAGCGCGTTAATACGGCCGCTAAATTACGGCCATTCTGATTCAATTCAGAATCATCATAGTTTTTAAGCGGCGATTTGGCTTCTTCAGGATCAAACCGATATAAACGAAAATGATTAAAAAGCGGTAATTGAAAATCAGTCGAAAAAAGGGGTAAAAATGATTGACTACTACGAAAAAAGGCTTGCTTAGCGTCTTCATTATCTCTAAAAATATCATCTACCGTCCATTTTTTGCCATTCGCAAGCATGTATTCTTCCAAAATGGGAACAGTATCTAATTGGTGAATTTCAAGATGGTATGTCAGCGTTTCTGTTTTTTGAGTTTCAGTTTCCAATTCAAATACGGATTCAAATTCAAAAACACGCGCTGCATCGAGGGGCCGTTTCAAACAATGAATATTCTGAAACCCCCCCTGTATTTTGATAGCCTTGTGGGCACCCAATTGAATAACCCAATTAACAAAATTCAAAGCGTCAAAAAAATTACTTTTTCCGGCACCATTTGCCCCTGCAAAAACAGAAAACGCTTTAATATCATGTAGTTCTAGTACATCAATACTGCGGTAATTGGCGATTTTAAGATAACGTATAGTGCTGATCATGAGTGATTACTTTTGAATTGGAGTTGAAACAGGGCGCATTTTAATTGATGACCGCGTGCAGTGAAATGGCGTTCTTTTTGCGTCTTTTGCGTCTTTTGCGTCTTTTGCGTTAATTTTTTTTTGGTTTTTTTTAGCTTGAGTCCCGAAGGCAACCGAAACATTTTATAAAAAAACGAATGTTCGTGTAGGATTTAGGATAGGATTTTTGAGAAAGGTGTTAAAAAAAAGATATTTTGAACAAAGAGAATATTATTGAGGGAGATTTTACGAGGAGATTTTACGAGGAGATTTTACGAGGGAGTATGTGATTGAAAAGATAGAAAAAATAATGTGGTCGGGGTGGCGGGATTTGAACCCACGACCACTTGCGCCCCATGCAAGTACGCTACCAGACTGCGCCACACCCCGATTGAAAGGATGCGTAGTCTACACCATTATTTTGAAAAAGTCACGTTTTTTTTAAGCCAAGTCATGACAGGCGGATAGCGCACCAAAAATAAGCCACTCAATATGATGGCATAAATTAGAGGCATGAACACGTCGGCCTTGGCCTCCACTAATAACCAAAAATGCAGCACGCCGCCTATCGCAATCAAATAAATCAATTTATGCAAGCGTTTCCAGCGTCGCCCCCCTAAGCGTTTTTTTATAATGCGATTAGATGTGATGGCTAAGGGTACCATCAGTACAAAGGCAATAAGGCCTATTGCTAGGGCAGGGCGGGTGAGTATATCGTCGAGCATGTCTGCCCAGTCAAAAAAGTGCTCAAATCCAAAATAACTTAAAAAGTGTAAACTGCCATAAAAAAAGGCATAGAGGCCTAACATGCGACGGAGGTTAAACCGTAACTGATACCAATCCATCAGTTGAGACAGTGGCCTGACACATAATGTCAATATCAAAAAAAGCAAAGTCCATTGCCCAGTGTCACGAATGATCGTATCAATCGGGTTAGCCCCTAATCGGTCAATTAGGGCATTGATAATCAACAGAATAAAGGGCAATAGGCCAGCGATAAACACTAAAAGTGGATAAATTATTCGCTTAAAGCCTTTTTTCGTTGATGCCGTGTTAATAAATATTTACCTCAAATATATGCTGGTGTATGAAGAGGCGATTTGTTTTGCGTAACCATTAAAGATTAAGTGTCGCGTTTAAAAAACTCTGATTATAACGGATTTTGGGGACAGCAGAAACAACAGGGCTTTTCTCTTATTTGAAAGGGCGAACAGGCAGGTTAGCCCCACGCAAAATTTTGTAGGGGTTCTCCTTAAGGGAGTTGCGGCTAAATAATATACCGGCATAAAAAATAATGTTTAAGACGCAAGACGAAACCTAAGACGCTTTCTCTTTTGAGTTCTCTTGCGTCTTTAGCGTCTTTAGCGTCTTTAGCGTTTATTGTCTTTAACGGATCGTCCTTCCTAATTCGATTGTATTTGGAGGGTAGGCAAAATGGCAATGCCATTAAGTTAAGCCTGGGCGAACACACAGGTTAGCCCCGGAAGCCCCTAAATACGCAGGGTTTTGTAGGGGCAGACCTACGTGTCTGCCCTTAATTTAATTAATGGCATTGAGGCAAAATGGGGGATTAGCTGAGATCGCTTTGCTGCTTGTTTTGAGCGAGAATTGTGGTGGGATGAGAGTGGGCGATGTGAGGCAATGGGTTGTATTTGGAGGGTAGGCAAACAAAAAGATGTTTACCCACCCAACCCAGTTAGACTGGCTTACTTGAGCTTATTGGCAAAGACAATTGTACTTGGAGTAGGATTTTTCTTGTCCTCCCCAACCAACAGTACATGTTGTTGCCCAACCCGGAATCAAATTATAGCCAGCACGAAAACCTTTACCTTCTGCATCAGCAGCACAGACATTAAAATTATTGCCATTTTTTTCCCAAATACCCGATATCACAGGGCTCATACCCTTATCGAGACACACTTGACTACATGATTTGCCAGAACCATCTATCCATTGTGCTGCTTGAGCAACTGAAACAGATGTGACCAAAAATAGGCCTAAAAATATAATCTTCTTCATTGCTAAAAAAATTCCTCTCTATGTTCAACCGTTAGCAAGCGTAGGTGTGTTCCACGTACCATTCCACTGTAAGGCAACTCGCAAAGAACAATATACCAGTCAGGGGCAACCCTTCGGATTGCCCCATAAGTCAATTGATTGCTTGTAGGGGCAATCCCTTGTGGTTGCCCTTGGTATATTATTTTTTGCGAGTTGCCTAAGACACAACTCACGCTTTTGTATTGATGATAAATCGAACATTGTCAATTAGCAATTACTAATTAGACTTTTTCCAATTCATCACTCGTCTCAAAAACACCCTTTAAACAAAAAGGGACTGCATTTTATACGGCTAATTAGCCAATATCAACCGTTTTTGTCAAAAAATTTTGCCATGCACTTGCCTGCCTTTCCTTATTAAGTGTTTGTTTAACTTGACAATGTCACATTACCCAATTCATGGCACTCGGTGGGTATTCGCGCAGCGAATACCCACCCTACAAATGATTGAAATGTGACATTGTCATTAATAATATTTCTTCAAATCCATACCACTATATAAAGAAGCGACTTGCTCGGCGTAACCATTAAACATTAAGGTATCACGTTTAAAAAATTCGCCAATACGCCGTTCTTTCTTTTGGCTCCAACGTGGATGAGGCACTTGTGGATTGACATTCGCATAAAAACCATACAGTGAAGGGGCGTATGCTGTCCAAATGCTTTGGGGTTGTTGTTCAGTCAAATTGATTTTGACAATAGATTTGATGCTTTTAAAGCCATATTTCCAAGGCACAACTAATCGTAAAGGGGCCCCATTTTCATTGGGTAACTGTTCACCATATAAACCGACGCTGAGAAGGGTTAATGGATGCTGGGCCTCATCCATACGCAAGGCTTCTGTGTAAGGCCAATTCAGTATTTTATATTTTAATCCTGGCATCTGTTGAGGATCGGATAGCGTGAAAAATTGTACAAATTTGGCTTTAGAAGTGGGTTGAAAACGTTTAATCAATTCACTGAGCGAAAAACCGATCCAAGGGATCACCATTGACCAGCCTTCAATACAGCGCATACGATAAATGCGTTCTTCCATCGCAAAATCACGCAGGATATTTTCAATATCAAGAATACCCGGTTTTTCGACTTCCCCAACGACTTCGATAGTCCAAGGGCGTGTGACTAAGCTATGGGCATGAGTCATCGGATCAGATTTATCGGTGCCAAACTCGTAGAAATTGGCATAAGAAATGATTTTCGCAAGGGGAGTCAATGTTTCATCAGTGCTGAAAGGACTCTTTTTCAGGTCAAAAAAGGGTTTCTTTGTTGTGTCAGTTGACGGTGCAATCCCTCTGGCTTGTGCCACCCATGTTGGCGCGGCCAGCCCAACGGCCGTAGCAAAAGCAGTATTGACAACACTTTGCATAAAACGGCGACGTTCTTGGTAAATAGATTGCGGTGTGATTTCTGAAGCGGGGATATCAGTTTTGGATTTGATAAGCATTTTGACAACGAGTTATGCGCTTTTTGATTTATGATTTTCGGATCGTCCAGTCAATCTGGGTGAGTCATGATCATGCCCTGATTAACACTGATTTTATTATATCAATAGTTCGGACACTTTTTGAATCCATAAATCTAAGGCAAAAGGGCGAACACGTAGGTTGGCCCCCGACAGAGGCAATGTAGGGCAGCCCGATCGTGTTCGCCCCCTTCGCTGCCCACCATTAATTAGCGTAGGGTGGGTAGCGTGTTTTTGCTGCCGGCCCCATTAATTAGCTCAAAAATCCATTGAATTTTATTGAGATCAATTCCCAAAAAATCCTTCACAAAGGCTTTGAAAATATCAAGCTGAGAAAACGCTTTTTTGAAAATCACGCCGTAGCGTAAGGAAGCGACTTGTTTCATAATAGTTATAGATGATCATGGGTTTGGGCCCGATTGAGGGCCCTTTTTGAAAAGCATTATATATACTTAGCGGGGGTAACAAACTTTTTAATGAGAATGGTGGGCAACAAACACACGTTACCCACCCGACATAAATGTTTTTCACGCAAAAGTTTTGCGCGCAAAACTTTTGCGTGAAAAGTTGTACCCGCGTGTGTATAATTATTATTCGGATAATGTGGCTAAATCAAAGGGAGAAAGGTCAGTATATTTCATCACGGTGGCTGAATCTAAGCCGTCTGCTAACATTTTGCGTGCTGTTTCAAAACGTCCTTGTTTATGTCCTTTTTCAAACTTATCTAGCTGAAATTGCTCTATGGAGTATTCCTCTTTCATGCGAGCGTATTCTTTCGGGGAGATTAAATCCCGGGCAATCAACTCAAAAATCCGTTGAATTTCCGTTTTGTGGTACTGAGTTTCATCAACCTCTTCATCCAAACTATCGGCTATGGCTAGTAACCATTCCCGATAGGGTTCAGGCGTATCCTCGGCGACATACTTCGGACAGATATACAAAATTTTATGCCCAATTTCGTTTAAAGGTTTACCCTTGCGATCTTTCGGATCGAAATCAATCGTTGCTATATCAACTTTGTGCCTATCACCAGAAGTTAAAACCACAATAGTAAACACTTTATGACTGGGATGATAGTCTTGTGAACTCGCCACTTGCTCTAATAAAGCGGCACAATGATAATGCAGAAAACGATCATAATGATCGGCATAACGGACATGCTGAATATCAACAATAATCCGATTTTGTTTATCTTCGGCAAATAAATCAAAGCGCGAATCAACATTGCCAATCGGGGGATCAAAGGATTTTTCCATTTCCACTTGATCAATATTGAGTTCAATTCCAATAAAATCTTTGACAAACGCTTTGAAAATATCGGGTTGAGAAAACGCTTTTTTGAAAATCACGCCGTAGCGTAAGGATGCCACTTTTTTCATAATAATTATAGATGAGCATGGGTTTGGGCCTGGGGTGTTAAATTTCAGGTACGGGATGACTTTTTTTTCACACTTGATTTGTAGGGTGGGTAAACGGGCCGCAATGAACTCAATATAAACCCAGATTGAAGCCGCCCGTTTGCCCACCATCCCCCCAGAAGGAATAAAAATAGGGTGAAAAATAAACCAAGAAATGTGTTTATATGTTAAACTAAGCTGGACTACGTCGCCGTATAACTCGTCTTCAAAACCGTACATGAAACTTTCACTTCATACGGCTCCTTTATTAATAACACCATATCCACTGAACTTTTGGATTCTATCAACGTGTTGTTGATATGGAGTCTATGATATTAGGGAAGGCATTTACAT